>NZ_JBJUSG010000022.1:0-20328 GCF_046044395.1 Candidatus Magnetominusculus dajiuhuensis
CATCATGAAACTCCCAATAAAGGGAAGATTCCGGACAAGCCGGAATGACGGCAAGGGACAAGCCGGAGTGATTGCATTAGGTATCTTCTGCTTTATTTTTCTAATGCGTTTGCCCTGTCGGCGAGGGTTGATAACATTACTGCTATTGGTATAAGATACCCATATTGAGGCTAAAATAGTCAGAGATAATAAGGTGATAGATGACAATATACTTAAGAGGCTTAAAGACAATGCTTCGCCGTTTAGGGAGTTAGAGTTTACGCCGGAGACATGGGAAAGCGAATTCGGAGAAAACCAAACAGTTAAAACGCCTGTCGGTGATGTAACGCTTGGCAGGAATCAGTATTGGAAGTTAAGGACTAAACGCAGAGAAAAGTATTTTGGGCTGATTAGGCCGACATTGACAGACCCTTTATATGTGGTGGAAGTCCACGACCCAAAAGAGGGCGCGGAGAGGGATACTAAAAGGATTTATATTAAGCCGTTTATCGGTGAAGGCGGGAACACGTATTTCACATCAATTACCATACAGAAAGACGGGAAGGAAATATCAATTAGTAGTCATCAAAAAAACGCCAAAGACTTAATGAGATACATCAAGAATGGTGAAGTGCTATATAGTACGTCGGCACCTGTTCTTCAGCCTGCCGCCTCAAGGCCACAGGAGCACCCCACCAGTGCAGGCGGGCATCTTGATGATGCTTATAGTGTACCAAATTACGAGACCCCTGTCAAGCCCACCGAAGAAAATAATCCTGATATACTGAAGAGGCTTAAAGACAATGCCGCGCCGTTTAGGGAGTTAGAGTTTACGCCGGAGACATGGGAAAGAGAATTCGGAGAAAACCAAACAGTTAAAACGCCTGTCGGTGATGTAACGCTTGGCAGGAATCAGTATTGGAAGTTAAGGACTAAACGCAGAGAAAAGTATTTTGGGCTGATTAGGCCGACATTGACAGACCCTTTATATGTGGTGGAAGTCCACGACCCAAAAGAGGGCGCGGAGAGGGATACTAAAAGGATTTATATTAAGCCGTTTATTGACAAAGATAAAAATACATATTTCACATCAATTACCATACAGAAGGATGGGAAAGAAATATCTATCAGCAGTCATCCTAAGGAGCCCGAATATTTGATTAAGTCCATCAAGAAAGGCAGGATGTTATATGATACGTCGGCCCGTGGGATCTACATCGCTGCCTCAATGCCCCACGAACACCCTGCCAACGCAGGCAGGCCCCTTGATTAGACTGCTTATAGTATACCACAAAACGATGTTCCTGTCAAGCCCACCGAAGAAAATAATCCGATATGTATCAACGAGCCTGTCCAGCAGTCTCCAACCCTGCCCAGCGCGGGAGGCCGTTTTCGTCTCTTAGTCTCAGTGTAGCCCCACCCTTTTTAACCTCCGCCGCTATGATGGCCGGGCTGCCGTCGAATGTTGCCTTAGCGCCCCTGACTTCAACGGTGTCGCCCTTGTCAAACTTAACATCCTGTCTTTCAATAAACCCCGAGGTGTACGCAATTGTGCCATCTCCGGTTTTCAGGATTAAGAGTATGCCAATGGACATCCCTCTTACCGGCGACGTGAACGTTTCCACTGCCTCAACCGCTCCGGTTATAACATCCACAGTCTTAGTGTCATACATCTTCTGATACTGGTCGCCGCTTCCCCAGCCACCACTTCCCTTCCAGCCGCGCCAGGGCTGCGACGACGCTGACACAGCACCCCCCTGCGCCAGTAATAATAGTATCAGGGCCAGCGCCGCAATCTCCCTTGCCATAGTCCATGCCTCCTACACTAAGTTATGGCCATATTTTACTATAATTGCCCCGTGATATGCGCGACTTTCGTGAGGCAAAAAAAATCTCAGATTAGTTTTTGGGGCTGTCTTGACTAAAGATTTCCTGTTTTGTTATCATCCATGACCATCAGGTATACACCTGGAAAAAGAGGTTTAACGAGAGAGAGATGTCAACAAAAAAAGCAGATGAGAAACCGCCCGTAGGTGAGAAACCGCCGAGGCTCAGTAAGAAGGCCGATAAGAGGCAGGAGGCTATTCTCATGATGAGAAATAGATTGGTTTACATGAGACGGCAGTTGTTAAGCGGTGCGGAATATGTGAAGAACAACATGCCGGACACGGTATCCTTTCCCGACCTTGGCGACCAGGCCAGCGCGGAAATAGACATGAATTTTATGCTCAAGCTCAAGGGGCGCGAACAGAAGCTGCTCAAAAAGATAGACGTGTCGGTGGAGCGTATTGAGGAGGGCACGTATGGGTTATGCGAAAACTGCGGTGAGGAAATCAGCATTAAACGCCTTGAGGCCCGTCCGGTAACCACTCTGTGTATTGATTGCAAGACCGAACAGGAAGAAGAGGAAAAGATGAGGGAAGAGTAATGCCGGATATTAAGACAATATTAAGAGCGCCTCTGTCTGTCGTCGTAGTTTGAATATTTCTCCTGCATGAAGTCCCCGAATAAGTTAAAACACAGTGCCGTTACCGCGATTGCCAGTCCGGGAAACAGTACCATCCACGGCTCTGAGATGATATATGCCCTGTTCTCCCCAATCATATTACCCCAGCTTGGCGTGGGTGGTTGCGGCCCGAGGCCAAGAAAACTCAACGACGCCTCAGTCAATATATACCCGCTGAACTTTATTCCCAGTATAACCAACCCCAGAGAGAGGCACTGCGGGAAGATATGCACTGCAAGAATTCTTAGATTAC
Organism: Candidatus Magnetominusculus dajiuhuensis; assembly: GCF_046044395.1. NCBI lineage: Bacteria > Pseudomonadati > Nitrospirota > Nitrospiria > Nitrospirales > Nitrospiraceae > Candidatus Magnetominusculus > Candidatus Magnetominusculus dajiuhuensis. Next base: position 2,739 of record NZ_JBJUSG010000022.1, read on the forward strand.
CCGCCCCAAGTGACCGCGCCGCCTCCACATAGGCCATCTCTTTCACTTTTAGCACCTGCCCCCTGATGAGCCGCGCAAATGACGCCCATCCAACCAGCGCAATGGCCGCCATGACGGTAAACTTCGTCGGCGGCAGCACTACCGATATGCCAATGGCAAGCAGCAGCGATGGAAACGCAAGTGTCAAATCCACAATCGCCATCAACAGCGTATCCACCCAACCGCCGTAATAACCTGAGAGCAGCCCCACCGTAAACCCTATGCACAGAGAAACCAACGCCGCGGCAAACGACACGCCCAGCGATATCCTGCCGCCGTATAAGACGCGCGCCAAAACATCCCTGCCCTTGCAATCAGTCCCGAACGGGTGCCCCGGCGAGGGTGCGGCCTTAATCTCGTCAAGATTAATCGAAATCGGGTCGTAGTGTGTTATATAAGGGGCAAACACGACCGCAACCACGATGAGCAACAGCACGATTATGGGCAGCCTTGAAAACATATTATCTTTTAACAATCCTCACACGCGGGTCAACTATCTGGTATGACACATCCACTAGGGCGTTCACTACGACAAATATAAAGGTGCCCGTGATAATACATCCCAAAATCACGGGGTAGTCCCGCTTTAAAATCCCGTCAACTGTAAACCTGCCAATGCCGTCCCAACCAAACACGGTCTCTGTCAGCACCGCGCCGTTTAGAAAACTTGCGAAGTCAAGACCAACCACGGTTATCAGGGGGATTAAAATACTTTTCAGGAGGTGGATATAGTTTATACGCCAGTTTTTCAGGCCCTTGGCGCGAAGCACCCGAATAAAGGGCATCGCAAGGGTCTCAATGGCCGATGAGCGCGTGATTCTGGCGATACTTGCCATAACAGGAAGCGACAGGGCGATGGCCGGAAGGATGACGAATCTTATGCCGCCCGTCCCTGAAGGGGGCAGGAGGCGGAGTTTCAGGCTGAATATGATAATCAGGACGAGGCCGCTCCAAAATACGGGCAGGCTTAGGCCGGTGAGAGATAGTGCCGAGCATATCTTATCAACGGCGCTGCCCTGCCTAAGCCCGGCGGCAAAGCCAAGCGCCAGTCCACCGATGATGGCAATGGCCATAGCGGCGGCGGCAAGGTATATCGTATTGGGCAGTTTTCGCATGATTTCAGTGAGGACATCGCGGTTGGTGTAATATGACCGGCCAAGTTCACCGCGGGCAAGCAGCGCAACGTATCCCATGAACTGCGAGATGAAGGGTTTATCAACGCCGAGGGCGCTATTGATACGTTTAATATCGTCGGGGTCGGCGTGCTGCCCGATAAGCCCTGAGGCGGGGTCACCGGGTAAGAGTTTGACGATAGAAAACGTAATAAACGTAATTCCAAGGAGGAGCAACACCAACATCGTGAGTTTTTTTATAATGTATGCGAACAAGTCCCGTTAACCCGAAATCCAGACAATCAAATAATCTCCTGTGAACTCAATACGTTTCACCTGTGAACCCACCGTGCGCAGATTATAACACATCGTTACAAAAAATTATGCCGACATGGCGGGGGTAATGTATATCCATGAAAATATTTTTCTTGACAACACTAACCGAAATTAGGTACTTTTGCACTGAGGGTACGTGGAGGGGCATGACGTGAGGAGGGGCATGACGTGGTATTGATAATCTCATTTTACAAGTCATTGCTGAAGGACCTTGAGAGCTACCTCAGGGCGAATTTTCCTGACGTTGCCGTAGATAAGGCATCCCATGATGTTGACGGCCTGAAAAAGATAGAAGAGGATTCTGTTAAATATGAGCTGATAATAAGCGACTGGGACAACTACGGTTATGTAAACGGGCTTACGATACTAAAAAAGGTAAGGTCAAACCCTGCGATAAAGGAAACGCCGCTTGTAATAATAACCGAAAAGCAGGACAAGGAAAGCGTATTGGCATGTGTAAAAGCGTCTGTAACGGGTTTCATAACGAAACCGCCGCTGTCGCAAACGATAGACGAAAAGACATTCAATATAAAACTAAGGCCATATATAGAAAAAATCTCACAAAATGCCCGGGACGTGAATCAATCAGCGGTATGAGCCAACCGCTGCAGACCTGCCGCAAATGAAACAAATCGCCCTGAGGCGATTTTGATTGGAATGGAGAAAACATGGAACTGTTATCACAGTTTTTCAAAAGCCACATGGACTATGTATTTCTCATTTATGGGTTTGCTTTTATTTTTATGGGAATTGCGATATCGTTACAACCCAAGAGTGATAGTAAATTCAGATTATCGGATCATATATGGCTGCTATCCACGTTTGCCTTGTTACATGGAGTAAATGAGTGGTTAGATATGATGGCACTTATTCATCCATCACAGAATATCCTGAAGATATTGAGTTTTATTTTTTGTGCAACGTCATTTTGTTTCCTGTTTGAATTTGGCAGGAAATCATTAATAACATGTGTCAATTGTCCTCCACATAAATATTACCAATACCTGAAATGGTGGTTAATTCCGCTGGTTTTGTCTATTATATTGTTATATATATATAGTTCTACGGAATGGATCACCACCGGACAAATATTGTTCAGATATTTTGTAGCACTGCCTGGCTCTCTTCTTACTGCAGTTGCCCTATTAACATACCGCAGGGAGGCTGGTATAATAGAACATAAACGATCTGATACATACTTTATAATTGCCGCAATAGTTTTCATAGCATATGGCATATTTGCCGGCGTGGTTGTACCTAAAGGCAGTATATTTCTGTCCAATATGATTAATGTTTCGAGTTTCCTATCTTTCACAGGCATACCAATTCAGGTGTTCAGAGCGATGTCGGCTGTGATTATTGCTTTTTCTATCGTAGGTATAATCAAGTTATTCAATTACGAGTCACGCAAAAAAAATCTGCAGACAACTAACTCGATACTTTCCGTGTCGCTGCAATCTGTTTCTATGGACAAACTATGCAGAGATATATTAAGGATATTAATGTCCATTCCCTGGCTGCATATGCAGAATAAAGGAAGTATCTTTCTTGCCGATGAGGAAAACAAGACTCTCAGGCTGGTGGCATCCCATAATTTCAGCGATGCACAGCTAATGGTATGCTCTACGATACCATACGGTAAATGTCTCTGCGGTTTATCTGCATCCACTAAAGATATTGTATTTTCACGAAATAGCAGAGAAGACGGACATTCTATAAGTTATGAAAATATACCCCCACACGGGCATTACTGTGTGCCTATCATTTCTGCTGACAGATTATTAGGAGTAATCAATTTCTACCTGAGCGAAAGATACAATCGCAACAATGAGGATGACGCATTTTTAAGAAGTATATCTGGCACAGTTGCTGGTGTAATACTGCGCAAAGAGACGGAAGTGAAAAATGGTCAGAATTATTTAATTCAGAGTGTTATAAATCAAATATTACTGATATCCCTTGAGCCGATTTCATTGAAAGAACAATTACAAATGGTACTTGATATAATTAGTGATATTCCATGGCTATTAAAGAAAACTACGGGATGTATATTTGTAATTGAGGATAACCCTGAAGTTCTTGTAATGAAGGCACGTAAGGGTGTCTCGTTAGATTTATTTAAGGCCTGTAGCCACCTTCCTTTTGGAAAATGCTTATGCGGGCGAGCTGCTGAAACGGGTAAAATAGTATTTAAATCCACAATAGATGAACACCACGAAATAAGATTTAAACACTCGCAGAATCACGGACATTACTGCACACCTATAATCTCAAAAGGAAAGGTGCTGGGTGTTATAAATCTATATGTACCAGAGGGACACAAACGTAATGACCTTGAAGATAACTTTCTGACATCTGTATCAAATGTATTAGCCGGCATGATCGAACGAAAGATTGTAGGTGATAGAATTTCTCATATTACCAATCATGATGCCCTTACAGGACTTCCAAACAGGTCGTTATTTTCTGATAGATTGAACTATGAGCTGAAATATTCAAAACGCGAAGATAATCAGTTGGCGGTATTGTACATAGATATAGACAATTTTAAGGATATTAACGATGCAATGGGGCATGTTGTAGGCGATACAATATTGAAGGAGACCGCTAAGAGATTAACGAGCTGTGTACGCGAAATAGATACAGTAGCAAGGATGAGTGGTGACGAGTTTTCAATAATTGCATTGAATATCGTGACTATCGCTGATGCCGAAAAAATAGCCGAAAAAATATTACAAACATCTGAACAACAGATTGAAACACCAAAGGGTTCTCTCAAGATTACTATGAGCATAGGGATAAGTGTCTATCCAGTTGATGCAATGGACGCCGTCGAACTTTTAAAACAATCTGAGATTGCACTGTATCATTCAAAGAAGTCAGGGAAAAACACGCATACGTTTTTCAATGCCGATATGGATGCCATGATACATGAGAGGATACAGTTAGAAAATGAACTGCGCCACGCGATAGACAATAATGAGTTGATAGTTCATTATCAGCCACAAATAGACATTAAAAATGGAAGGTTGATAGGAGCTGAAGCGCTGGTGCGCTGGCAACATCCACAACGAGGGCTGATACCGCCATATAAATTTATCCCTTTGGCAGAGGATACGGGATTGATAATATCCCTCGGTGAAGGTGTTTTGCGTAATAGCTGTATGCAAAACAGTGCGTGGCAGAAAATGGGATTACCCCCTATAACAATAGCTGTAAACGCTTCATTGAAACAAATAGCCCGACAATATAACTTTGAGGATTTGGTAATGCAGGTTATATATGAAACAGAATTGAACCCCCGGCATTTGGAGATAGAATTTACAGAGAGTTTATCTATGCAAAACGTGGATGCAACAATCCGATTATTAAGAAAACTAAACTCAATAGGAGTGCAGGTAGCAATAGACGATTTCGGCACAGGGTATTCATCCCTGAGTTACTTAAAAAATCTTCCATTTAAGAAATTAAAAATAGATAGAAGTTTTATAATAGAAATATCAAGCAACAAGGATGATATCACAATAGTAAAGACGATAATAGATATGGCACATAATCTGCGATTAAAAGTAATAGCCGAGGGCGTGGAAACGATAGCACAGTTAGAAGTATTGCGCTCACTTGGCTGTGATGAGGTACAGGGGTATCTATTCAGCAAACCAGTGCCATCTGATGAATTTGAGGTTTTGTTGAGGGAGGAATATATATACATTAATTATAATGGAAATACGCTGGAGGTAGCAAAAATATGATGCGTTCAACTGAAAGGGGCAAATAAAAAACATCGCCATAAGGCGTGATTGCCTTATGGCGAGTTTGGGTTGTAAGCTTAGACTTCAGTGATTTCTATAGCTATTGCACCGTTTGGATCGCCTTTATTAACTATTACCTCTTTTGCTGTATCATACAGAGTATTATCAGCCGAATCTCTTGGCGCTTGTGTTGGCGAAAAACTTTCAAGGCCTCCGGTCTGTCTGTTCGTCGCAATAATTATATCGTCAGGACATCTTAAGACTATTTCCATTGTTGTTGTGGCACCAGCTAAATTCGCAGCCTTAAGATATATGCTGCCTTCTCCAAGTATTGTAATCTGTTTATAATCTTCATCAAACATCTTTTTAAGTAATTCATCAATACTCGTATTTAATGCTGCCCCTATCAACACATTTCCTATGCCAGCAGTAACACCAGCTAAAATAGCTTCTGACGCAACTTTAGCGCCAGCGCCAAAAACGTTATGTAACAGCTTCACTACGAACTTTTCCATGTCCGTAAGCTCTATAGTTTGAGTGATTTTGAATTTTATCTGAGTATTTCCAGATATTTTCTCCTTGAAAAGTATTTTATTCTCAAAACTGCTATTCGTAAAAGAAACCGTACCGGTTTCAATAGTAATGGTCTTAATAGTTCCCACCTCTCCTCGTCCAGCGCTCGGATAGAACAATGTTGCTGCTAAGACATTAGTAATCTTACCCCCTGATGCTTTTGTTCCTTTGTCGATTTTCAACTCATTCAGAGTAATTTCAAAAGTACCTGCTGACATTTTTCCTTCTCCCTACAACATGATTTTATCGAGGAAAATCCTCACCGTTATAAACGCAATTTACATGCCAGATGAAAAATATTATAAGTAGTTGTTTTTATTGCATAAATATTCTGCGGTAATATTGAACAATGGTAACGCGCTCCATATTGTATGGTATGAATTCCTATTTGCTTGTTTTGCGGGTCGTATCTGAATTATGCGTTTAAACAACTCATCATGTCTCTTAAAGCTCCTTTCGCTTCATACAGCAATTTCTTTTACCTTGAAATCACCGGGGATGTCCTCCAAAACCATCAGGCGATATGCGTCTTTAATGTTCTCTTCCAACTCCTCAAGGGTTTCGCCTTGTGTCATAATATCGGGATGGTCTAACAGCTTGCCTAACCAAAACTTATCCCCCTTCCAGTAAATCATCGTCATCCGGTGCGTCATATCATCCCCGTCCATAAAGTTATTATATCAGATTGCCCCCAAAATAAAACACATATTGACCTATAACCGCCCGTTTTTATATAATCTTACTAATGATACCCTGGGGGAGGCTGCCGCCTGAGTGTGTGTGCGGGCCGCAGTCTGAGATACCTGCTTTACAGGTGACCCCTTGAACCTGAAACGGGTAATTCCGGCGGAGGGAACGGGCGGCTGGCTTCCGTTGATGTTCCCGCCCCAATTAATATGAAGAAATAGGCATGGTGATTAGACTGATATGAAAATACGGCTAAACGGCAACGACTATATCACAAAGGCGGCCTCTACCGTCTCTGACCTGCTCATTGAGCTTGACATTAATCCCCTGCGCGTGGCGGTTGAGCTTAATATGGCCATCGTTAAGAAGGCCCAATACGACAGCGCCGCCCTCAAAGATGGCGACAATGTCGAGGTGGTTAATTTCGTCGGCGGCGGCTGAGCGCCTGTGCTTATAGAATAATCAGGAGGATATTTCTTTATGGAAAACGCATCAAATGACAAACTGACAATTGCCGGTGTGGAGTTTAAATCCCGATTGTGGGTCGGCACGGGCAAATATAAGGATTTCGAAGAGACGAAAAAGGCCATTGAGACCTCCGGGGCGGACATGGTCACGGTGGCTGTGAGGCGAGTGAATATTTTTGACAGGAAGACGCCCAATCTCCTTGATTACATTGACCCCAAGGTGTATAAAATCCTGCCCAACACGGCGGGATGCTACAACGTTGAGGACGCCCTTCGCTATGCCCGGCTTGGGCGTGAGGCGGGTATTTCGGATTTCGTCAAACTTGAGGTCATCGGCGACGACAAGACATTATTCCCTGATGTGTGCGGCCTCCTCAAGGCTACCGAGATACTGGCTAAGGAGGGTTTTATTGTCCTGCCATACTCAACTGACGACCCAATTATCGCCCAAAGGCTTGTCAACGCCGGGGCGGCGGCCGTTATGCCACTCGGTGCCCCTATTGGCTCAGGCCTCGGGATAAGGAATCCATATAATATTAAAATCATCCTTGAGACGGTCAAGGGCGTGCCAATTATAGTGGACGCCGGAGTTGGCACGGCCTCAGACGCCGCTATTGCAATGGAACTTGGCTGTGACGCTGTTTTGATAAACACGGGAATTGCCGGTGCGACGCAGCCCATCATGATGGCCGCCGCTATGAAACACGCCGTCATCGCGGGGCGGTTTGCCTATAAGGCCGGCAGGATTGCCCGCAGGCTCTACGCCGCGGCAAGCAGCCCCTTTGACGGGATGCTCTAAATATGGTGAACAGATAATGGCAAATCTTGATTTTAAGTTAATGCTTATCACCGGAGCCTCAGACCCCGCCCGGGCGCTTTTGACCGCGGTCGGGGAGGCCCTCAGGGCCGGGGTGAAGGCCGTGCAGCTTCGTGAAAAGTCCATATCCGCATGGGCGCTTATGGGCATGGCCGTAGAGCTGCGCCATATGACAAGACAATACGGCGCACTCCTGTTTATCAACGACAGGGTGGACATTGCCCTCTGTGCAGAGGCCGACGGCGTGCAGCTTGGGGAAAAAAGCATCCCGATAGACGCCGCCAGAAGGCTTGCCGGTGGCAAACTGCTCATAGGCAAATCCACGCACAGTCTTGACGAGGCCTTTGAGGCGCGGCGCAAGGGGGCGGATTATCTCCTGCTCGGCCCAATCTACCACACCCCGTCAAAGGCGCAGTACGGTGAGCCGATAGGGCTTGACATAATTCAAGAAGTAAAACACAAGGTAAAACTGCCGGTGTTTGCCGTTGGCGGCATTAAACCGCAACACGTAGAGGAGGTCATGGAGTTTGGGGCGGACGGCATTGCCGTCATTTCCGGGATACTGTCTTCTGACAATATCTCTGTCGTAACAGAAAAATACCTGGAGCTGCTGAAATGACAAGAATAGAATCCGCCCGCAAGGGCATCATTACCGATGAGGTGAAAGAGGTGGCCAGCGCCGAGTGCCTGCCCCCTGAGACGGTCTCCGCAGACCTCGCAAACGGTTATAGCGTAATCACCAGAAACACCAAACGCGCCATTACACCGCTGGGCATAGGGCGCGGTATGCGCACAAAAATCAACGCCAACATCGGCACATCAAAAGACCACGTATCCATTGACGAGGAACTTGATAAACTCTCCCTGCTGGTCAAATACGGCTCTGACGCCGTGATGGATTTATCCACCGGCGGCCCCATCAAAGAATTACGCAGGACGCTGACAGAACACTCCCCTATCTCAATCGGCACGGTACCCATATACGAGGCCGCGGTTAAGGCCGTCGAAAGGCACGGCTCAGTCCTTAAGATGACCGTGGATGAGCTGTTTGAGACAATCGAATCACACGCCGAAGAGGGCGTGGACTTTGTTACCGTACACTCCGGCCTCACAATGGGGGCGGTAAACCATCTGAAGGCGCAAGGACGAATCCTCGATATAGTCAGCCGCGGCGGCTCAATCATGCTTGAGTGGATGATCGTAAACAACAGGGAAAACCCCCTCTACGAGCACTATGACCGGCTCATAGAGATATGCAGAAAGTATGACATGACACTGAGCCTTGGCGACGGCATGAGGCCGGGCTGCCTTGCCGACGCCACTGACCGGGCACAGGTAGAGGAGCTTATTATACTTGGCAAGCTCCAGAAAATCGCCCTTGAGGCCGGTATTCAGGCGATAATCGAAGGACCGGGGCATGTGCCGCTCCCACAGGTGGAGATGAACATAAAGCTCCAGAAATCCCTCTGTAACGGCGCGCCGTTTTATGTGCTTGGGCCATTGGTGACAGACTGCGGCATGGGCTATGACCACATATCGGCGGCCATCGGCGGGGCAATCGCAGGGGCGGCGGGGGCGGATTTCCTGTGTTACGTTACGCCGTCTGAACACGTTCGGCTTCCCAATGTGGAAGACGTCGTAGAGGGCGTTATCGCCTCAAAGATAGCCGCCCACGCGGCGGATATTTCAAAGGGGATACCGGCGGCCATTGAAAGAAACAACAAAATGGCCCGCTACCGAAAGGCACTCGACTGGGAAGGGCAGATTTCTATGTCCTTTAATCCTGAAAAAGTCAGGGCGATGCGCGCCCATATGCCGCCAGCGCAAAAAGAGGTATGCAGCATGTGCTCCGATTTCTGCGCGATTAAGACGGTGGAGCGCGCCCTGCACGGGAAATAACGCGTGGCATAGCATGGTTGACTTAGTGAAGATGAAATCCGCGTTGACCGTGGCAGGGCTAGACCCGTGCGGCGGGGCCGGGATTGCGGCTGATTTGAAGGTGTTTCGTTCCCTCAATGTACACGGCATGGCTGTGGCGTCCTCTTTAACGGCGCAAAACACGCTTGCTGTGGCGGGGGTTTACGGCGTTGACGGCGCCATCTTTGAACGGCAGTTAACCGTCTTGCTTGATGACATCATCCCCGACGCCCTCAAGACAGGCGTCCTGTGTAACGCCGAACTTGTCGCCATCTTAGTTGGCATGATTAATAAGTATAATTTAAAGAACCTCGTAGTTGACCCTGTTGCGGTATCGTCATCGGGAAAGGAGATGCTTGATGTTGAGGCAGTCGCCGTGATTAAAAGAGACCTGCTGCCGCTGACAAAGGTTTTTACGCCAAACATTTTCGAGGCCGCGCTCTTTTGCGGCTCAACTGTGGAGACTGAGGCAGACATAATGGAGGTCACGAAATCGCTTCACGCAATGGGCTGTGCGGCAGTGGTAATAACCGGCGGACATCTCAGGCACGCGGCAGCAGACACATACTATGACGGCACCAATTTCATAAAAATTGAAACGCCCCTGTATGACGGCAGTTACCACGGCACGGGCTGCGTGTTTTCGGCGGCCATAGCGGCCAATCTCGCCCTTGGGCACAACTGCCCCGATGCCGTAAAAATGGCAAAAAAAACCGTAGAGGCCGCCATCAAAGGTGCCTATCGCATTGGCAAAGGGATGAGAGTGCTTCGTGCATAAGGTAAAGACAGTCTTCGAGTGCCAGTCCTGCGGGGCAGCCTCTCCAAAGTGGCTTGGAAAGTGTCCGGACTGCGGGGCATGGAACAGTTTTGTTGAGGAAAAACAGGACAGGGTAAAGGCAATAAAAAAAGATGGCGGGGCAGCCCCCCAGTCACTCGCCGATATAACCCTCGACAGCGAAGACCGCCTGAGCACCGGCATTGAGGAACTCAACAGGGTACTAGGCGGGGGAATCGTCTCAGGGTCGCTTATTCTGATTGGCGGAGACCCCGGCATTGGCAAGTCCACACTCGTCCTTCAGATGCTGTGGAGCCTGTACGTTGAAAATCCCACTATAAGAACCCCCGCCCTTTATGTCTCCGGCGAGGAATCCCCAAAGCAAATAAAACTCCGGGCAAATAGGCTTAATATATCAGGGCAGTCAGTGAATGTCCTGTCTGAGACGTGTATGGAAAATATCTTTGATCACATAAAACGCATGAAACCATCAATAGTTGTCATTGATTCGATTCAAACGGTGTTCACACAGGAAATCCCATCGGCACCCGGTTCTGTCGGGCAGGTAAGGGAATGCGCCCTAAAGCTGATGATGTTCGCTAAAGGCTCCGGGACCCCTATATTCCTTGTCGGGCATGTGACAAAAGAAGGCGCTATCGCCGGCCCACGGGTGCTTGAGCATATTGTTGATACGGTGCTGTATTTTGAGGGTGACAGGGGGCACGCGTACAGGATTTTACGGGCGGTAAAAAACCGCTTCGGCTCAACAAACGAAATCGGGGTCTTTGAGATGAGAGACGGCGGTCTGGCAGAGATAACAAACCCCTCTGAGCTGTTCCTGTCCGAAAGGCCGCAGAGTGTCTCAGGCACAACAGTGGTAGCAACCGTTGAGGGGACACGCCCGATAATGGTGGAACTTCAGGCCCTTGTCTCCCAGTCAACGTTTGGCGTCCCGCGGCGCGCCACTATTGGCGTGGATGTCAACCGCGTCAACCTGCTGATAGCGGTGCTTGAGAAAACCGGGGGATTACACCTCGGCGGGATGGATACATTTCTCAATGTAGTCGGGGGGTTGAGGATAGCCGAACCGGCCTTTGATCTTGGGATAGTAACAACAATAGCGTCGTCGTTTAGGGAGCTGCCAATACGGCAGCATGTGTTTGTGTTTGGAGAGGTAGGACTTTCGGGCGAAGTCAGAGGGGTGTCTCACGCCGAGGCAAGAATCAGAGAGGGGGCAAAGATAGGCTTTAAGGAGGCAATCCTGCCTGAGTCCAATCTCAGCAGGCTTAACGCAAATATTAAACCAGAAATAAAACTAATAGGAGTGAAGGACATTGATGAGGCCATTAAAGCAGCTCTTGATATTTAGTATTTTTATCCTTGTGATTTCCTGTACGGCACAGGTCTCACACAGGGAAACCCCTGAAGAGGCGATACTGACATTACCTATGCTCATGGACAGGTTAGGCCACATTGAGCAGATCAAGGGGTCGGCCTCAGTGGACATAAAAATGGACGGGGGGAGCCTCTCAGGTGACGCCTCAATCAGGGTAACGGCCGATGGTTTTGATGTAAAAATATATGCGATGGGCTTTCCGGTGGGCGAACTCAAACAAAGCGGCGGGGTCTTTCAAAGTAGCCCTGAGTTAAAGGGAGATGACGAGGTCGCAGTGGTTAAATGTATCAAAGAGGGGATTTTCTGGTGGAACTCAAAGGATATTAACATAACCGACACTGGAAGCTCTTTCTATCTGAAGAGGCCCGGGCAAATAATAGTCATTGATAAGACTACCCTTAAACCCATAGAACAGGCGATAGCGCTCCCCAGAGGCGAGAGTTTGCACATCGCATATAAGGAGGCCAGGAAAATTGAAGGGATATGGTTTCCCATGAAACTTGAGGCGTCATCAGAGAGGTACAACATTACCATAGAGTTCGACAAGGTAGAGTTAACAACCGACACAAATAAGGATTTGAAGAGGCGCACTGTTACAAGAACACAACCCGCTAAGGAAAGCATGTGGGGACCGAACCCCAGGTGAGAATAGTCGCCGAACAACAGACACTCGCCATACTTAACCAAGTTCGAAAGAGGTGACCCCGAAGAGCTTTTCAATTTCTATTTTCGGTTCCGTTTTCGTATACATGCGGGCTGTTTCAAAAACCCTGGCCATACCGTATTTCCCGGCTAAACCGACCGCCTCAGTATTGACCTCTGGCGTATCAAGATATACGCATTTGTGACTCGGCACATGTGATATAAGCGAACAAAAAAGATCTTGGGCAAATTCGGGATTGTCGGCAAAAAGAGGTCCTATTTTAAATCCCTTCTGGCAAGGCCTGATTACTCCAAAACCGGCGAGCCTTTCATTATCTAAGGCGGCAAGACAAATGTGAGCGGGCACATTGATCCAAAGATTAAGGAAGCGTGGGCGGGAAGCAGGGAACAGTCTATCGTCATAAGCAACTACAGTTTCAAACGGTACAGTCAACAATGAAACAATATGTGACGGTATTTTGAAATTCCTTGCAATACCCTCAAACCTGATATTTCTGTAGGCAAGTTTAAAGCCGGATTTTTTGTAATTCTCCTGTTGAGCCAATACGCCGTCAAGCCCTATGTTTCTTTCTCCCATATAGCCAATAGCATGGCGCCAAAGCTTAATCCCATAGCCGCGTCCTCTAAACTCAGGCCGTACTATATAAAATCCGATAAAGCCAAATCCCTTGCCGTAGCTAACAGCCGAAATACAACCAACAGGTTTGTTTTCAATAGAGCCAAGAAAAAAGCCGTTATTGTCAGCCTCATAAAATGGAGAGATATCATGAAGGCCAAGGTTCCATCCCTCGGCACAAGCCCATGTAATTGCTATGCCAATCTCTTCCTTAGACATATTTCTGATAATCAAATCAGGCACATGATATTTAACTTGATATCCTATACTTTAGTAAAGCAAAACTATTACGAGTGCCAAAATAAAATTCCAACTCACCCCGTCACACGATTGCACAAATGAGTAATATTGTGACATAATAGCCTCATCTCAAGACCAGGCAAAACGCTCAGGTGAGTGGGCAGGCCTTGTAAACTATATCATAACAGGGGATGTTAGAAAATGGCAGCGTTAACGTTATTGGGTCAGCAGTTAGTGAAGGCGGGGCTTGTTACTGAGAAACATGTGGAGGAAGGCCTTGTAGTTCAGAAGTCGGACAATGTAAGGCTCGGGACGGCCTTAGTAAAATTAGGGTACATTAAAGAACCGGTACTCATGGAGTTTTTGAGCAAACAGTACAACACGCCCCTCATAGACCTCTCCAAGTATCAGGTTGATACAACACTTTTGAAAATCTACCCCTATGAAAAGGCAAAAAAGAATATGTTGATTCCGGTCTCAAAAGAAGGGTCGTCTCTAAAGGTTGCCATCGCAGACCCGTCCAACAGACCCGCTATTGAAGAGATTCAGTTTATAACCAAAATGAAAATATCCATGTATGTCACCACAGAGGCCTCGATTATAAAGGCAATTGACGAATTTTATCCAAAGGCGGACAAACAAAAAATAGCGCTCGACGGCACGTCACCATCCTCTAAGGTCACACTCGGCATGGAGGAAATAAATAAACTCATCGGCAGAGCCTCTAAGAATATGACGATTGTCGAGGACAAAGAAGAGAGAGTGTCCTTGAAAGACGCCGAGGCAGCCCCAATAATAACGCTGGTCAACGGCATACTGATTAACGCGGTGAGCGACAAGGCAAGCGATATTCATATCGAACCAACAGAGAAGGAAGTCATACTGCGTTACAGAATGGATGGTGTGCTGAAACTGATTATGCCGCTGCCGGGTTCTATCAGAAACGCCCTCATATCAAGGATAAAAATAATGGCGCGGCTTGACATAGCCGAACGGCGCATCCCCCAGGACGGCAGGATAAAACTCAAATACGACAACGGCGGCGAGATAGATTTTCGTGTCTCTACGCTGCCAACCATCTTTGGCGAAAAAATAGTTATGAGGCTTCTTGACAAGACCAATCTTCAGCTTGATTTGACGAAACTGGGCTTTGGCCAGAAACAACTCGAAGACTTTCAGGAGGCCTTGAGCAAGCCCTACGGGATGCTGCTTGTTACCGGCCCCACAGGAAGTGGTAAGACGACCACGCTCTACAGCGGCCTGCAATCCGTAAACAAACCCGACGTTAACATCATGACAGCAGAGGACCCGGTAGAGTATAACCTCACCGGTATAAACCAGGTGCAGATAAAGCAGGAGGTCGGCCTCACATTTGCGGCCGCGCTAAGGGCGTTTCTGCGGCAGGACCCTGACGTAATCATGGTTGGAGAGATAAGAGACCATGAGACGGCTGAAATAGCGGTCAAGGCCGCCCTGACCGGCCATATGGTATTGAGTACCCTGCACACCAACGATGCGCCAAGCACGATAACAAGGCTTATGAACATGGGGATAGAACCCTTTTTGGTATCGTCGTCGGTAATCATGGTGATGGCACAAAGGCTTGCGAGAAAGATATGTGAAAAATGTAAGGGCGAAATCAAGGTATCGGACAAGATACTAACACAGGTCGGAGTCTCCCCTGAGGATTTACCAAATTTTAAGACATTGTCCGGGGCAGGTTGTGACGCGTGCAATCAGACAGGCTATAAAGGCAGAATTGCCTTGTATGAAGTAATGCCTGTAAAAAACGAATTGAGAGAGCTTATTCTCGGCGGTGCCACCGTAGATGAGCTGAAACGAGAGGCAATTAAGCTGGGGATGCTGACACTCAGACAAAGCGGATTAGTAAAGGTGAACGAAGGTGTGACAACAGTGGACGAGGTGCTGCGATGCACGTTCGGCGATTAAATAATTAAGGGCGGGGAGAATGATATATGTCAACAATGGTCAAAATATTAGAGATACTGAGCGACGAGGACATTCAGTGGCTGCTGTCAATGGGCATGGAAGAGCACCTGGAACCGGAGACATTGCTGATAAAAGAGGGGGAGTTTACTGAGGCCGTCTATATAGTGCTTGAAGGGCTTTTAGGGGTGTATCTATCAACAAGCGGCTATAAGCAGGTAGCAACAATAGGCGCCGGTGAGATTATAGGCGAGATGTCCTATCTGGAGAATGTTCCCACGTCAGCCACAGTCATAGCGATTGAGCCATCAATAGTGCTTTCTATTGCAAAGGAGGCCATAGATGACAGGATTAACACAGACCCGACATTCGGAATCCGCCTCTACAAAGGTATAGGTACTGCCGTGTCGCAGCGCCTTCGAAAGGCAATGTCCCGCATAGAGTATATGATAGCGAAACTCGAAGATGTCATAAAATTCCCCGAAGAATCCCCATAACGGTGCCTTGAAATGACTATCCACACAATAGGCCATTCGGACATTCCAACGAATGACTTCGTCAGGCTCCTGAAAACGGCTGCAATAGAAACACTTGTTGACGTAAGAAGCAGCCCATACAGCCGCTACGCCCCACAGTTTAACAGAGAAAACCTGATACGCTCACTCCCCCCTCTACGCTACCTCTACATGGGCAGCCAATTAGGTGGATATCCAAAAGACGCGCCCATATACAGAGGAAAACACCCCGATTACGACCTGCTCAGGAAACAGGATTTCTACATCGAGGGTCTTAACAGGCTCCTTGAAATCGCCCAAGTCTGCAAAGTTGCCATCATGTGCTCAGAGGAAGACCCATTCACATGCCATCGAAGAGCCTTAATAGGCTTTGACCTGCGTGAACGGGGAGTTAAGGTTATCCACATACGGCATGACCGCTCAATGTGCGAAGACGACTATAAAGATATGTCAAAAATCCAGTTGTCGCTGTTTTAACACCATGAAAATATATACGATAGGGTTCTCAAAGAAAACGGCAAGTCAATTTTTCTCAATCCTTCGTGCCAATTCCATCAAACAAGTAGTTGACCTAAGAGAAAACAATACGTCTCAACTTGCGGGATTTACAAAAAGAGAAGACCTGAAATTTTTCCTGAGAGAACTCCTTGACGCATCATACGTTCATATCCCCGAACTCGCACCGGATAAAATCACACGAAACAACTATAAGGCAACAAAAAACTGGGAGCAATACACACAATCCTACATGCAACTAATCAAAGACCGCCACATAATAAATCATCTGCAACAGAACAACCCCCTAATCGAACCATTTGTCCTTCTGTGTTCAGAGCCAAAGGCGGACAAATGCCACAGGCGGCTCGCCGCCGAACTTCTGATTGAGGAACTATTCAGGGATGGAGAAATCATACACCTCTAAAATCACCCGTGTCCACGTATTAATTACCGACCTCACATACATGAGAAACGGCGTCTGTATTGCGGGAGTTAATCTCGACACACTTGAGAACATTCGCCCGGTACGGTTCTCCGGCAATATCCAAATGGACTTCATAAAGGCCAACAACATCTACCCATGCGCTATTTGCACATTCACAGGAATGCCCAAGCTCCACACCACCCCGCCACATACAGAGGATTTCTCCGTCAGAGACAGTGTCTCATTCAGACGATTCGTCTCACAAAACGAGTGGCAGGAGCTACTTCAACACAGCAGCTCAAACTCACTCCCTGACAGGTTAAACAACTCAATCCAGGAAGACAAGTGGATAGCCCCAGGAACTGAAATCCCATCCCTTTCACTCATTAAATTAGAAACTAAACCAATAATCAGTTCAATCACCATTAACAAAGACTACCACCCAGATATAAGGGCATCCTTCACCTCCGGCAACAGCCAGTTCTGCCTAAAAGTAAATGACCTCCAACTTGTTGATTTCCTCATCAGCCGCCACCAAATGCAACAACCACCCACATACGCAGATGACGCCTATGCCGACGACGCAATCGCCGCCGAACAGTTCCTTCAGGAAATAAACAATGACCTCTTCCAAAAAGACACATACACGTACGTAAGAATAGGCCTGACACGCCCTTATCAGGAAAAGTGCTGGCTTCAGATAAACGGTTTATATACAACACACTCAGATACAATGATTAGAAAATTCTCTAAAGATTAAAAGATTAAAGGATTAACAGATTAAAGGATTAACAGATTAAAGGATTAACAGATTAA
>NZ_JBJUSG010000022.1:20428-32181 GCF_046044395.1 Candidatus Magnetominusculus dajiuhuensis
AGATTAAAGGATTAACAGATTAAAGGATTAACAGATTAAAGGATTAACAGATTAACGACGAAGGGGGGGTAACCCCCCCTTCACCCCGTAATCTCGCCAACGCTTTATCAATTGATTTTGGGCTGCCGCTCGTTGGCGGCTTCCAGAACTCCGGCTAACGGCTATTATGCTCACTCACGGCATTGACAATAATACATGTAAAGGCGCATACTGTGTGGAAGTGTAGGCATGTGCAGTGGGCTTACGCCCACTACACAGTTGACTTTAGCATCCGCGTTGCGGATGCTAAAACGGTTTGGTGAATGCTAAAGAAATTTGAACGGGGGGGTTATGTTTAAGAATATTCGGATTAGTGTCAGGCTGTTTTCGTTGGTTGGGTTTATGGCGGTAATAATTATCGCGATGGGGGTGGTTGGCCTTAACTCATTAGCGAGCCTTAACAAAAACTTCAACTCACTGTATGCCGACAGGATGGTACCAGTTGGCGACCTTTCGGTGATTAACGATAAGATGCGCGAGAACGTCCAGCAGTTGCTTCTTGCGGCGTTCCATGACCCTACGCTGGAGGTCAGCAAGGTACATAACGCCGACCACCCGATAACCAAACACACCGGCAAAATCGAGACCAATATTGAAGAGATAAGCAAGTTGTGGACAAGCTACATGGCGTCATCTCTGTCTCCAGAGGAAAAAACACTCGCTGATAAATTTGCCGAAGACAGGGGGAAATTTGTAAACGAAGGCCTAAAACAGGGCATCGTTTTCCTCAAAGAAGGGAAATTCAACGACGCGAATTTATTTACGGTGAAGAAGATCCTGCCATTATACAGCCAGGCAAAAAGTAGTTTCGATGAACTGATAAAACACCAATACAAGGCCGCGGTTGACCTTGACGAGACAAATTCTAAGACCTCCAGCCGGAGCAAAAAACTGACGATATTCACTATTATATTCAGCCTGATAGTTTCAGTTCTCGCCGCATGGTGGATAATAAGCAGCGTGACAAGTTCTATCAAAGAAGGTGTAAGAGTAGCCGGCAGCCTTGCCGACGGTGACCTTAACGTTGACATCAATGTTACCAGCAACGACGAGACAGGACAGCTCCTAAGTGCGATGAAAACCATGGTTGACAAACTGAAGGAAGTAATCGGAAACGTGAGGACGACCTCTGGCAGCGTGGCACTAAGCAGTAACGAGCTTAGCGCAAACGCACAGAGGATATCAGAAGGGGCTACAGAGCAGGCGGCGTCCGTTGAGGAGACATCGTCTTCGATGGAGCAGATGAGTTCCAACATACAGCAAAACACAGACAACGCAGTGCAGACTGAAAGGCTGGCGTCAAAATCGTCCAAGGACGCCACTGTAAGCGGCAAATCTGTAACAGACGCGGTGGCGGCAATGAAAGAAATAGCAACCAAAATATCTATAATAGAGGAAATTGCCAGACAGACAAACCTCCTTGCGTTAAACGCGGCCATTGAGGCAGCGCGCGCGGGGGAACACGGCAAGGGATTTGCGGTTGTGGCCTCGGAGGTAAGGAAACTTGCCGAGCGTTCGCAAAAAGCCGCCGGTGAGATAACCCAACTGTCGGCAACAAGTGTAGTCGTGGCCGAACAAGCAGGGGATATGCTGACAAAACTTGTACCCGATATTCGCAAGACCTCTGAACTGGTTCAGGAAATTGCCGCCGCGAGCAACGAACAAAACTCCGGGGCGCAGCAGATTAACAGGGCGCTGCAGCAGCTTGACCATGTGATACAGCAAAACGCCTCATCCGCAGAGGAGCTGGCCTCTACATCCGAAGAGTTAAACTCGTTGGCAGATGAGCTGCAAAGCGCAATAAGTTTCTTTAGAATAGGCGAGGCAACGGCAAGCCAGAGGCGCACACCGGCAAGAAAACCTAAATTAATTCAGCAAGTTACTCACCAACCCACTCACACCAAGCCAGCAGCAAAGCAAGCGCTGAAACCCCACACGCCCCACCCTGTCCGAAAAGGCATGGCCGAGTCGTTCGACTTTTCCAACGCGAGAAGCAAACACCTCCTGTGGAAAAGCCGACTTCGGGATTTTCTCGACGGCAAGGAGAGCCTAACCGAATCACAGGCAGTGTCACACAAAGACTGCGACCTCGGCAAATGGTTATATTCCAAGGGAATAGATAAATTCGGCCACCTGCCGGAGATGCAAAAACTTGAGACAATCCATGAGGAACTACACACGGTAGTCAAGCAAATCGTCACACTGAAACACGCTGGAGATTCATCAGGCGCAGAGAATCAATACTTACAAATAGGCCCAATGAGCAAAGAAATAATAGACCTCCTGACGGCGATAGAAAAGAAGATCGCGTAGCGAATACGGGTCGAGGGGGGTTACCCCCCTCGCGGGAGTTTGAGGGCAGCGCCCTCATGCCTTTTTTTGTTAGTGTTTAAAAACTCTCTGTCCTGTAAAAACCATCGTTACTTTAGGGTCGGCCTCGTTGCATGCCGTTATGGATTCGAAGTCTCTGTCGGAGCCGCCGGCGTGAACGATTGCGGTTACGCCCTCTTCAATACCCACATCCACGCCATCCCTGAATGGAAAGAACGCGTCTGAGATCATTGCTGAACCTATAAGCCCGCCGCGTGCCTGTTTTGTCTCGCTTGCAATATCATCGAGGGCGTCTCTCTTGCGCTTGCCCTCCTTGACTTCTTGCTCAAAAACCTTTAACGCAACTCCATGCCGCTTAAAGCACAGCGCGTCGGCATACTTCGTATAGGCCTTAAAAACAGCTATCTCTGCCACCCCTACCCTGTCCTGTTCGCCGGTGCCTATGCCCACAGTGACACCGTCCTTTACGTATATCACAGAGTTTGAGGAGATTCCCTGTTCGATGTTCCAGCCAAAGAGCATGTCTTCATACTCTTTTTCTGAAGGACTTCTTTTTATCATGTACTCCACACCCTTGTATAGGGTCTTAGCGAGTTGAAAATCATCCTTCGTCCTTATTTTGTTAGTCTGCGACTGCTGAACAATCAAGCCACCGTCTGAAAGAGATTTAAAATCAAGATATTTCATGTCTTTGTATTCGGCAAGATCACCCATCCTCTTCAGACGAATTATCCTGAGATTCTTCTTCTTCTTTAACAGAGATAATGCCCCATCCTCAAACTCCGGGGCAGCGACAACCTCCAGATAATTAACCGCAATTGCTTCTGCGGTAGCCTTATCAACCGGCCTGTTCAGGGCAAGACAGCCTCCAAAGGCGGCAATCCGGTCAGCCATATCAGCCTTCAAATAAGCCTCTTCGATTGTTCCTCCGTAGGCGGCCCCACAGGGATTATTATGCTTCATTATGACAGCGGCCGGCCTCTCTGTCAGATATTTCAATATATTCAAGGCATTATCCAGGTCTGTAAGATTAATCTTACCGGGATGCTTTCCAGCCTGAACCATATCATCCTCAGTAATAGCGCTAACCAAACCCTTTCCCGGCCTTATATACTCACAACCAGCAATAGTGAGATTACCGTTAACTAGTTCATAGACCGCCGCTTCCTGGTCGGGATTTTCCCCGTAGCGCAACCCCTTCTCTATTAAATCGCCCGTCTTTTCATCTGGTATTTTCCAAGTCCTCTTTTTATAGACCAGGCTTACTTCTCCCATCGTAATAGTCAAATCGTCAGGAAAGTGGTCATCAAGAATCGTCTTATACATCTTTTTATTAAGTTCCGCCATCTTATCGCTCCTATTGGCCCTTCAACAGCATAGAGCCTTTTGTTAGATTTAAATGCGAGGCTATGACGTCGCATTTTGCCTGAAACAAAAAGAATAAATTTTTCTTATTATCACCCTCAAGGGTCTCGAAATTCCCCTGTCCCTTGCTTATTACGAGAGAATGCCTATTATACTCCTTTACAAAATCCTGGCTGCAAAACTCCAGCTCAGTGCCAACGGCGTCTGTGCCATTATCTATCACCCTGCAGTGCTGTTGTAAGCCAACCTCAACAGCGTCCTCCATAGTAGCGTCATTGATGACCGCACTGCCCTTGACAACGGCGGTAACGTGTTTACCCATCCCCGCGAGGAGTTCAATCAGGAGCATGTCAAAGACTATCTCACCGGCATTATCCAGTAGATAGAGAATCTCTTTATGCCCTTGCAGTGCCTCTTCAAAGGAATGGAAATCATCCACCGCTATGACATCTTCGAGCGCCTTATTGATTGTCTTTTCAACATCGAAGGATTCATAAATGCCGAAGTCTATGATGTTTCCGGCAATAGCAATCCTTGCGGCGCTCCAGAGGGGTTCCCCGCTATTGGATACCATTTCTTTGAGAGCAGGATAGAGTTTCAGGGCAAACTCATTGAACTGGCGTTTAAGCGCGGCATACGGGTCAAGCCCCATCCTTTTTTTAACCGTTCGATATATAAAAGTGGTCGCATAGGCCGGAGTTTTTTCTACGTCCACGCCTTTCAACACACCAAGGACATCCCCGATTATCGCAAACCGCACCTCGTCATCCATATCAAACTGGGAAAGCGCGGTAACTGTCTGCCGTAAGAAACAAGGAAAACATTCAACATTAACCTTCATTTGCCCGCCGTCTTCAGATAGTTGGCAATAGCGGCGTCATATCCCGAAATCACCGTAAACACCTTCAAGGCAAGCGAGAGGCGAAAGCCATAGCTCAAGCCGCCCCATGAGGACTTCATTTCATCTATTACCTTGTCGTAATCGGCGGGGTCTATGACCGGGGCTACGTCTTTAAAGTTTTTAGCCGCGGCGCGAAGCATAGTAGGGCCGCCGATATCTATATTTTCGATGGCCTCATCAAACGTTACTCCCACCTTTGCAATGGTTTTCTCAAATGGATACAAATTCACCACAACGAGGTCTATGGTCTTGATGCCGTGTGCGGCGATGACGCGCATATCGTCGGGGTTGTCTCTGCGGGCAAGGATGCCGCCGTGGACCTTTGGGTGGAGGGTCTTGACCCTGCCGTCGAGCATCTCGGGGAATCCCGTGTATTCGGAGATTTCTGTTGCTGACACACCAGCCTCTCTCAGCGATTTGGCGGTTCCTCCGGTTGAAAATATTGTTACACCCATCTCATGAAGCTTTTTTGCAAACGCTACAACGCCCGACTTGTCGGACACGCTTATGACGGCGTTTTCAATCTTACTCAAGCCATACCTCCCTGATAATTATATTTATGGAAATTGATTTTAACATCTTATATAAATTGAGGTAAAGAATATGTTAGAATGTATCTCGTTTAGTTATGAAAAAAATCGCAGCGATATTCATATTCTTAGTTTTGATTGCGGCAGCGGCAGCGGCTGAGGAGATTGTCGCGCCCTCTGACGACAACAACACCACAACACTCGGCATAAAATGGAACAAAAGCGGCGGCTCAGTCATAGACGCCGACAAACTGGACTATGACGGCGTAAAAAAAATATACTACCTGACCGGCAATGTTGAAATCACGTCTAAAAAAGACAACTCCACAGTAACGGCCGACTACGCCGAGTTCTACGAAGAGAATTCTCTGGCCGTGCTCAAGGGAAACGTCATATACGAAGACAGTGACATCAGGGCGCTTGCCGATGAGGCGGAACTCTACACCGATAACAATACCGGGTTTATGACGCGGGCAACACTGCTCTTTAAAAAAGATAACTACCACGTCAAAGGAGAAACCATACAGAAACTCAACTCCGGCAACTATCACGTAGACCACGGCTCAATAACAACCTGTGACGCTCCTATCCCTGCGTGGTGTTTTTATTCCGAAGAGACCACGATACAACTAAATGACGAGATAGTGTCGAAAAATGTTACGATGCGGGTAAATGACGTCCCCCTGCTTTATACGCCGATTTTCGCCCAGTCACTTAGGCGGCAAACGGGCTTTCTGATGCCCATAGTGGGCTATAATTCGTTCAAAGGGGCACATATAAGCCTTCCGTTTTATTGGGCTATATCAGAAAACAGGGACATGACTATCACACCGGATTATTATTCAAAAAGAGGAGAGGGCCAGGGCGTTGAATACAGATACGTCGAGGAGGGCGGCATAGGGGGCAGATGGTGGGTTTATCATTTGCGCGACCGGGTTGACGACAAGAACTATTTTCAAATCGTAGGGACGCACAGCCAGTTTACAGAAAGCGGTTTTTCATCTATACTGGAGGTTAATTATTTAAACGAAAAAGACTATTACCAGCTCTACAGTCCATCGGTTCAAAGGAGCATTTCCCGCTTTATTGAATCCACGGGTGAGCTTGCATATTCCACCGAAAAAATCAGGGCATATCTGCTTTCACAGTACTGGGTGGATTTAGCAAATCCAAATGGCTGGATATCGCAGCGGGTACCGGAGGTTGGATTTACTGTCCATCCTGTGGAGATAAGTCTGCTTGACGCCTTTTCTGTGAGGACTGCCGCGACGAACTTCATATCAGATGTAAACGTAAAAGGGGAACGATTGGACATATTTCCTAAGGTGTATTGGTCAATAGGAGACGGCGTGAGGTTCACGCAAACAGCCGGAGCGCGTGAGACATTTTACAAGCTCTCGCATACGGTTGATGGCCGGGACGATATAAACAACTTCGCGGGTTTTTATAGTGCCTCGCTTGACGCCACACTGGCCAAAGACTATTCGTCATTTACACATATCTTTGAGCCGTCGCTGAGATTCAACTACATATCGCACGACATATACACAGACAACGACACCTACCCTGCCCCGATTTTGGATTCTACGGAGCTGTTCAGAAAGACAGCCGCAACTGAGCTTTCGCTTATGAATTATCTCAGGAACAGCAGTGGGACGTTTCTATTTCTGAATCTTCTAAACTCATATGACGCCCTTGACCCGGCCCAGAGACTTCAGCCGATGAGACTTCAACTGGCGGTTAAAAAACCTGTCTTTTTTAAGGCCGAGGCGGCGTATGATTTTAAGACCGGACAAATGACGAAAGTCAACTCAGTGACGAGCATAGCGTTCTCGGACAATGTTAAACTCTCTGTTGGAGAGCGATATAACCTGCTCAACAGCATTACGTATATAACCAGCACAGTAGACCTTATGTTAAGCAAGGAATACGCCTTTAGGACCAACGCATGGTATGACGCGAGGACTGGCGAGGCCAAATATTACAGCATAGACTTGTTTTATATGAAACAATGCTGGGGGCTTAATCTAAGAGTTGCGCGCACCCCTGATTCGTTTGGCGTATATTTAATGATAGACCTAAAGGGCATTGGAAACCAGCAGATGTTCTCCTTTGGCAGGACATAGGGCTGAGGACTATGCTGATTGACATTGGAACAGGTAACTTACCCCAGTTTAGACAATCAGTCTTCGAACACGTCTTTGATACTAACCTGAAGCCCCTCGATGACCTTAGACGTAACCACTCCCTCAAACGCCGCAACTTTGAGCAGCTTATACTTAACAACATCAAGGGTGAATATCTCAATCGTCTTTAGTTCAGGCATGACTATCCAGTACTCCGGCACACCGTATTTCTCATAAATAGACTTCTTAACCTCGGTATCATATTCGTAACTACTTGAAGATACTATCTCACAGACCATATCCGGTACGCCTCGTATCCAATCCTGATCAATGGCCATATTCTCTTTCCTGATAAACAGTATATCGGGTTGAAGGCGGTTAGTCCCTTCTTCTAAGATTACGTCAAGCGGCGAGATATGTACCTTCCCTAATCTATTCATTTTGACGTGGCGGTGTATAATTTCAGTTAAATTTAAAACAACACTCTGATGTTTACTAAAAGGGCTTGGCGACACAACCTCCTCCCCGTTGATTATCTCCGTTAAGTCTAAGTCTCGTTGCAGCGCAAGCGTTTCCATGACTATATTATACCCTCAATCCTACGGGTTTGTCTATGCGTCCCAGCCCCGCCCTATTCCTCGATTATCTGCCCCTTCAGGCCATCAGGGGCGTATACGCATATGGCGTCCATCTCTCCTGTGTCCGGGTAGTACATGCACCTGTACGAGGCCGTCTTCCCGTAGTTGACCATGATTTGTTCCCAGCCCTTTACGTAAAAGCTGCACTCGTCGTTAAAACATATGTACATATATGGCGTACACCAGCCAAGTCCGTCGCTGAGATTAAATGTCGGCGGCTCGGTCTTACTCATCTTCTGCCCACAGTACGGGCAGTTCGGCGCTTCTGTCAACTTCATATGTTCTCCTTATGTTTTACACGTTCACTTTAAGTTACTGACCGCATGGCCCCGGCAATCTCCTCGTGATACTGCTGAATTGATTTTATCCCAAGCCTCCCTGATTGTAACTTTTCTATCGCCCTTATGACTGCCCTCGCACCGGCTATCGTCGTGGAGTATGGAACTTTATAGAGCAGCGCGTTTGTGCGAATTGACTGTGAGTCCTTCTTTGCCTCCGCGCCTGAGACCGTGTTTATTATAAAACTTATCTCCTTGTTCTTTATTAGATCAAGTATGTTGGGACGGCCTTCTCTTACCTTGAGGACTACCTCGGAGTCGAGGCCACAGGTGTCAAGGAATTGTGCCGTACCCCCTGTTGCCACAAGCGTAAAATCCTTATCTACGAGTTGCCTGGCTATCTCAGCAACAGCAGATTTATCCTCATCCCGTACGCTGATAAATATCTTGCCGGACAAGGGCAGCTTATTAAAGCTCGATGTCTGAGCCTTCGCATACGCCGTGCCGAAGTCGCCGTCTATGCCCATGACCTCTCCCGTGGATTTCATCTCAGGACCAAGTATCGTATCCACACCGGGAAACCTCTCAAACGGCAGCACCGATTCCTTTACCGAGATGTGGGCGTGGCTTATCTCCCGCGTTACGCCAAGTTCTTTCAGCGTCATACCGGCCATCACCTTTGCGGCAACCTTCGCCAGCGCCAGCCCCGTGGTCTTACTCACATAGGGAATCGTCCTTGACGCCCTGGGGTTTACCTCAAGTATATAGACCTCGCCACCTTTGACGGCAAACTGGACATTCATCAGCCCTATGACGTTGAGTTCAAGGGCAAGCGCCTTCGTCTGATTTTTTATCTCTTTTATCAGCTCATCACTAAGAGAATACGGCGGCAGCGAGCAGGCCGAATCCCCCGAATGTATGCCAGCCTCCTCTATATGTTCCATCACCCCGCCAATGATGACATTCACTCCGTCGCTGACGGTGTCAACATCTATCTCGATGGCGTCCTGAAGGTATTTGTCCACCAGTACCGGGTGCTCCGGAGACGCCTTTACCGCCCTTACCATATAATCGGCAAGCGACACGTCGTCATAGACTATCTCCATTGCCCGCCCGCCAAGCACATACGACGGCCTTACCATGACAGGGTAGCCGATGCGTTCAGCACTCATGATGGCCTCAGAGGCAGACGTGGCAGTCTCGTTTTCGGGCTGTTTGAGCCTAAGCTTATCAATAAGTTCCTTAAATCTCTTTCTGTCCTCCGCCCTGTCTATGGCGTCTGCCGATGTGCCGAGGACGCGAACTCCCTCTCTTTCCAGTGGTACGGCAAGCTTTAGCGGCGTCTGCCCCCCAAACTGGACAATAACACCCTCCGGTTGCTCAATCTCAATTATCGCAAGGACATCCTCAATAGTAAGAGGCTCGAAATAGAGCCGGTCTGAGGTGTCGTAGTCAGTGCTTACGGTCTCAGGGTTACAGTTCACCATGATAGTCTCATACCCAAGGTCCTTCAGGGCATAGGCGGCCTGCACACAGCAGTAGTCAAATTCAATCCCCTGCCCTATCCTGTTTGGCCCTGAGCCGAGGATGATTATCTTTTTTCTTGTTGTCGGGTTGGCCTCGCACGCGGAGACGACCTCCATCCCGCCGTCAGGAAGTAGTCTATAAAAAGGCCGTTCGTATGTGGAATAAAGATATGGGGTTCGCGCCTTAAACTCCGCCGCACAGGTATCAACTATCTTATAGACCGGCTTAATGCCATGCCCCTGTCTTAGCGCCCTTACCGCCTTTTCGTCCTTACCCATCAGGGAGGCAAGCATCTTGTCCGAGTAGCCGAACTCCTTTGCCTTCCTTAATACATCCGGCTGCCCGCCCCTTTCTCTTATGACGGACTCCATATCAATTATTTCTTTTATATTGTTCAAAAACCAAGTATCTATCTTTGTCAAATCGAATATCCACCGAACGTCATATCCATCTCGCAGCGCCTGTGCAATGTACCATATCCTCTCGGCATTAGGGGTCTGGAGTTTTCCCTTTAACACGCCGCGCGTGAGGCCCGTGATGGGTTCAAAACCGCATGTATCCGCCTCAAGGCTTCTGATGGCCTTTTGAAGGGATTCTTTAAATGTCCTTCCTATGGCCATTACCTCGCCGACAGACTTCATTGATACCGTAAGCACCGCCTCCGCCTCTGGGAATTTCTCAAAGGCAAAGCGGGGGATTTTTGTGACCACATAGTCTATGGCCGGCTCAAAGGAGGCAGGGGTCTCGCCGGTTATGTCGTTTGTTATTTCGTCAAGCCTCATGCCGATGGCCAGCTTTGCCGCAATCTTAGCGATAGGAAAGCCGGTTGCCTTACTTGCAAGGGCGGAGCTTCTTGACACACGCGGATTCATCTCTATGACCATCATGTTGCCGTTTTCGGGGTCTACCGCAAACTGGATGTTACTTCCCCCTGTATCAACGCCTATTTCACGAATTATCTCAATTGACGCGTCTCTCATCTTCTGATACTCTTTGTCTGTGAGGGTCTGGGCCGGGGCGACGGTGATTGAATCCCCCGTGTGAATACCCATCGGGTCAAGGTTCTCTATTGAGCAGATTATTACGACGTTGTCCGCCGTGTCTCTCATCACCTCAAGCTCGTACTCCTTCCAGCCGATGACTGACTCCTCTATCAGCACCTGCCTGGCAGGGCTTAGGTCGAGGGCCTTTTTGAGCAGCGGGCCAAACTCCTCAATATTGTAGGCAACCCCCCCGCCCGTGCCTCCAAGCGTGAAGGCAGGCCGCAGGATGACGGGCAGCTTCACATAATCCAGCGATTTCAGCCCATCGTCCATGCTTGATACGGCAACGCCTCTGGGTACGCGCAGGCCTATGCGCTCCATTGAACGCTTGAACAGCTCCCTGTTTTCGGCCTTGTGAATGGCGTCGAGGTTTGCCCCTATGAGTTTCACACCGTATTTGTCGAATATGCCCATCGCGGCGGCCTCAACGGTGAGATTCAGGGCGGTCTGGCCCCCCATTGTGGGAAGCAGGGCGTCAGGGCGTTCTTTTTCGATAATCATTTCAAGAAACTCAGTTGTCAGCGGCTCAATGTAAGTAACGTCGGCGGTCTCAGGGTCGGTCATAATCGTAGCTGGATTGGAGTTAATCAGTATTACCTCATACCCCTCCTCCCTCAGCGCCTTACAGGCCTGAGTGCCGGAGTAGTCAAACTCGCAGGCCTGCCCTATGACTATCGGCCCTGAGCCAATTATGAGTATTTTCTTTATATCGTGTCTCTTTGGCATATCAACCTCACGTGCGCTATTGTAACATCTTTTGACTGGTTTAGTGTCTTTTTTTGTAACAGCTCAGGGCAAACGCATTAGAAAAATAAAGCAGAAGATACCTTGCCGTCATTCCGGCTTGTCCGGAATCTTCCCTTTAGTGGGAGGTTCATGATGATTGTGCATATTCTGAGGCATAAGGACAGATTCCGGACAACAGACTGTGTCACAATAGTAAAGCAGCCCCCCCCCCTTTTTTTTTGAGGTGGG
>NZ_JBJUSG010000023.1:0-31836 GCF_046044395.1 Candidatus Magnetominusculus dajiuhuensis
CCTCTGACTATGCACACTCACAGGCGCACGATTCCGGACAAGCCGGAATGACGGAAAGGGACAAAGCCGGAATGATTGCAATAGGTATCTTCCGCTTTATTTTTCAAATGCGATTGCCCTGGCCACGCAATGTTTACACCAAACTGCCTGACATGCTAATGTATAGTAGATCAGTGGCAGACCAGTATAGGGCAGAATTCGTGAAAGACAGGATTGTGGGAGACTATATTATATGCGCTTTAAACTTTGGCAAAGAATTTTCTTAAGCATCCTTGTCCCAACGCTGATAACTGTCGCCGTATTTATATACCAAATAGATAAGTTTAAGCTGATCTTTCAGCAAATAATGCTCATGGAGGCCGCAGACGATATCAGCATGACACTCATTGAGCTTAGGAGATACGAAAAAAATATACTCTTGTTCCACGAGGATTTAAACACCATCTTGTTTTATGAAAACCTCAAGCATTTAAAAAGAGAAGTGCAAAGCATCGAAATGGTAATCGTCGGCGCCATAGGCAAGGACGATTACGCGGAACTTCAAAAGAAACTGTCTGCTTATGAAGACGAGGCAAATCATCTGATAGAAGATACGTCAGATAAAACCGCCATAATAAAAAACATGCGTGTTTTAGCGAGGAATATTGAGGCAATACTTTATGATTTCAAGATTCAGGAAAGGCAGAAAATTGAAGTATCCATCTATGAGATTAAGCACTACCTGATCGTATCCATTCTATTTCTCATTACTGTTACATCAATGACAGGTTATTTATTATCGAAAAAGGTCATAACAGTCATTAAGAAAATGGAAAAGTCGTTTGAAAAGCTCTCAAAGGGAGAGTTTAAAAAGATATATGACATCGAAGCCCCCGAGGAGATTACAGCATTGATAGATGTCTATAACCATACGATAGAAAGACTTAAGGCGTATAAAGCCGAACTCGATAAAACCCTCAAATCTCTGGAAGAGGCAAACAGAGAACTTATCGAAAAACAAGAGACGCTTGTCGAGTCGAAAAAGGCAGCCGCTATGAGGCTTATTACCTCCGAAATCGCCCACGAGATAAACAACCCCCTGTCATCAGCCACGTTGATGCTTGGGATGTTTTATGAAGAGATAGATGGCGCTGACCCCAAAAAGGAAGATATCAGGTTCATATTGATGGAAATCAACCGCTGCCAGGACGTAATACGAAAACTAACCGACTACGCAAGAAAAGAGCCATTGAACATGACAGATGTAAATATCGTCAGGTTAATTAAAGAGGTATCAGACAGTGTACTAAGACAAAACGTCGGCAAGGCCGTCGGCCTTACTACGTCCATCTCAGATGTGCCGCAGGTAATATCCATGGACCGTTCGCTCATATACAACGCCCTGTTTAACATACTATCAAACGCCTTTGAGGCATCGCCGCCGGGTGCCGGTGTTGAAATAAGAGCCTCTGCTGAGGACGCCTACGCTGTGATAACCATAAGCGACGCCGGCGAGGGTATCCCTGAGGAGCATATTGGCCGAATATTCGAGCCTTTTTTTACGACAAAAAAAGAATTCGGCGGAAGCGGCCTCGGTCTGCCAATCACCAAAAAAATTATCGAAAGCCATCATGGCCTGATTACCGTATCAAGCAGCAGCGAAACTGGGACGGTGTTTAAGATAAAGCTGCCCATCGGCTTAACCGTCGAAGACACGGATCTAACTAAAATTATGGGAACAGAGTTATGATAAGAATCCTTGTCGTTGATGATGAGATAGGGATTTGCCGCTCCCTTGAGATGCTGTTTAAGAAGGATGGGTACGATGTTACAACCGCCCATATCGGCGCTGTGGCTATCCCTATGATAACAGAACGGGATTTCGAGATCATTTTTACCGACCTCAAACTGCCGGACATAAGTGGGCTGGACATAATCAAACACGCGAAGGCCCGTCTTCCTTTGTGCCAGATTATCGTGATAACGGGCTTCGCAAGCATAGAGACGGCAGTTGAGGCAATCAAAAGCGGCGCATATGACTATCTTACAAAACCCCTGTCCATTGACAAGGTGAGAATCATATGTAAAAATGCAATCGAAAAGATAACCCTTACAGATGAAATCAAACACCTCAGACAGGAACTTTACCACTCCTTCGGATTTGAAAATATCGTCGGCAAAAGCAAACCTATTCAGGACGTGTTTAAGATGATCCGCCAGACCGCGGCAAGCGACAGTAACGTCCTGATAACCGGAGAATCGGGCACAGGAAAGGAACTCGTCGCGCGTGCCATTCACTATACCTCACAGAGGAGGGATAACCACTTTGTCGCCGTAAACTGCGGGGCAATATCGCGGGAACTTATTGAGGCGGAGCTGTTTGGATATGTAAAGGGGGCGTTCACCGGCGCAGTGAGGGACAAGACCGGGTTTTTGGAGCTTTCATCGGGGGGAACACTTTTCCTTGATGAAATTGGAGAGACCACACCAGACTTTCAGGTAAAACTCCTGAGGGTTCTGCAGGAAGGGGAATTCAATAAAGTAGGCAGTCCGCACACGACGAAGGTGAACACCAGGGTTATAGCGGCAACAAACCGCATCCTTGAAAAGGCAATGTCCGAGGGCGCATTCAGAGAGGACTTGTTTTACAGGTTAAACGTTATCTCCATTCATATACCGCCACTTAGGCAAAGGCGCCAGGACATTCCGCTTCTGGCCGTACACTTTCTATCAAAATATGCCGAAAAACGCACCGACAAAAAAATCGCTGAACTCACCCCCGAGGCTATTGACACGCTGACAAGCTACGACTTCCCCGGCAATGTCAGGGAGCTGGAAAATGCCATAGAGTACTGCATAACCTTTGCTCAGGGGTCAGTTGTAACCGTAGAAGACCTTCCGAAATCAATAAAGGACACGAAGATAAAACCCGCAATGGCCGAATCGGCAAAACCGCTGAAATCCGCCCTGCATGAATTTGAAAAGACACTTCTTACGGCGGCATTAAAAGAAAGCGGCGGCAACATATCCCAAGCGGCAAGACTGCTTGACATCCACCGCCAAAGCCTCCAGCAAAAGATTAAGGATTTTAATATCAATATTGAACAATTAAAAGGCTAAATAGGGGTTATTGATGATTCGATTGTTATAGAATCTTCTTACTTCTATGAACGCGTGTTGGCATTACCCGACCCTTCCCTCTTATTAACACCTCGTGCCGCCTCTCTATCTCTGCCCGAAAACCGTCGGGGATTTTTGCCCAATCAAGAACATCTACCAGTATCGGTAGATCACTGTCGGATATGGCCTCACGCAGGGCTGGCAAATTATCAAACGGTTTATCGGGAGTGGATGGATTGCGCACCACTATGTCAAGGTCGCTCCCCTCGTGTGCCGTACCACTTATGCGGCTCCCATAGGCCATCACCTCGGCATCCGGCAGATGCCCGGCTATCAGACGTTCTATGGTCTTCAACCATTGGGGGTGCAGGTCAATCCGGTGCATAGGAAGAAAACCTCTCACGAAACGCGGCCTCAAGGGAGACAGCATCATCTATAAAGCCAGGCAATAGGACAAGCGTCTCCTCTGCAAACCCCGCGCCATAGTCGTGTGCCGTGTTGTTGCGATTGTCGCGATACTTAAACCATCGCTCTACGGCGTCGGTTGTCATCAGTCCATGCTTGCCGGCATAGCGCAGAGTATCCTTAAATGTCCACGCGTCCACCTCGCGGGGCGCTCCGGTGTAGGATTTTAATGCCTTGCGAAGCAGCTTGACAGACATCTCCAGTGTCAGCTCAAACCCCTTGACCACCGCGTTTCTAAATATCTCGTACTCTACAGTCTCAGGCCTTACACTACGCAGCATGGCCAACGACATCTCAAGGGTTCTTATACATCTTGCCAAATGCCCGGTTCTCAGAATCACATTATCCCCCGACGGCACTCACGTGCCACGTTATGCCCTCTCTGTTATTAACTTACATATGTTAGCACTATTGTATAGGCAGCGACAACAGGATGGCAGAGGATGTCAGGCAGAAGGAAACGTGCAACCTTATGTCAGCCGTAACCTCAGCATTCTCAATAACCCTTTACCTGCAAGAAATTATTGCATGCAAGAAAAAACGCAATAATTGAAAATACGGGGAAGACAGCTATATTACTCATAGTTTGGGAATCATCCGGCGCAATAACCGGCTCCATTATGCAACAAATCACTGCACCTCATTAAACGGCATACCGCTATATTACGGCATATCAACCTCTGGCACGATTCTTGATTTAACATATGTAACAGACAATCACAAATACACCAACTAAACATAGGAGGACGTTATGAGTAAGGAAATCGCTGTAATCGTATATCCGGGACTCCACTATAAGGAATCCATATCGTACGCAAGTAAAAGTGCAAGCGAAACCGGCTCGGCTCTGTCGTTGATAGGAATCATCCCCGAATTTTGTAACTCTGAAAGGGCTGCCATCAGCATGTACGAATTCGGCCCTATTCACAGCCTGACTGAGAGCGTCGAAAGAGACTCGATAAAGTTCTTTGATGTAGTCAAGGACTATTGCAAGGGCAAGGGAATCACCTCAGAGTTCAGCGTTTACAGGGGAAGTATCGAGGACGTCATTGATCACGTCAGGCAGAACAACCATAACGTGGAGTTGATCGTAGTGCCGACACCGTCAAAGACGCTCACCAGGGTAGTGTCTTCGGGGAAGAAACAATTGAGTCCCGCCGCACAGTCACAAGAGTGCGCCGTAGTGCTAGTGCTGGATTAGCCCGGCATAATATCCTCGTATTTTTGCAATGGGCGCCGTCGGCATTCACCACCGGCAGCGCCGCCTGCATTTCAGTGTTTGACATAAGCCGTCAAACTAAGTTATTTTGTAGACTACTATGGGCTTAAAACTATGGCAAAGGATAATTATCAACATGATCTTCCCCATAGCCATATCTTTGGCCCTGATTTATGTCGAACTGAGAAACGTCAGCAACATATATCAAAGATTTAATATCATTGAGATAGTTGATGATATAAATCTGCTCCTGCTTGAGCTTAGGCGCTATGAAAAAAATATCCTCTTATTAATCGAAGAAAAAGAAAACCTCAGGCTCTTTCACGATTCTATTGAGGCACTCAGGGCCAAAACCAAAACCATAGAGAAAGAAATCGTCCTCAGGACAAACACGGGATACTATTTCAATCTGATGAAAAACGTAGACCTCTATGAAGACACCTTTGGCGCCCTCGTTGCCACAATAGAACAAAAACATCGGCTTATGGAAGACATAAGACCCCTTGGTGTGGATGTAGAAAATAAAGCATCCGATAATGGCATGGCCCTACTGCTGAGAAAATATGAAAAGGACTACTTATTAAACAGGAACCGAAAGGCCCTGGACAAGGTATACGATGTTTCGAATTCATTAATTGACTCCGACCCGGCCATTAAAAACACCGTCGGGATATACCTGAATACTTTCGGTGAAATCGTTAGAAATGACTCCGTGCAAAACGATACTCTGCAACAGATGAGGACCTGTGCCAGAGAAATAGAAAAATACACAACCGGGTTTTCCAGCAAAGAACGCGCCCACATCAACACCGTTATGATAAACGGCGAGAGGGCCTTTCTCTATGCCGCCCTGTTTATAATCTTCAGCACCATCGCTATCGGTTACATGGTCTCACAGAACATGATACGAGTAATGAGGGATATGGAACATGCCTTCGACAGGATAAGCGAAGACTCTTTCACCCATGTAATAAAAACTAATGCCCCTGATGAGGTTAAATCCTTCATCGGCGCTTATAACCGCATCGTCTCCAAACTCAACTTTAACCTGAAGGATACGACTAAAAAAATCAACGCCGCTGACCAGACACTCTTACAAAGACAATCCGAAATCATGTCTCAAAACACCGCCCTTAGGGACATGTCAAAAAAAATCCTCGTTATGGTACAAGAAAAACCGCTGGACATCGCTGAAACCCGGATAAAACTACTTGTCCTTGATGCAATTAAGACTGCTTCTGACGTTTACCGTGACGTGTCAATCTCATCAAACATAGCGCAGCTTCCAGAGAAACTCTTAATTGATGCCGCAATAGTCCACCTTGCCATTGTTAACGTCATTGTTAACGCCTTGCGTTTCACCCCGTACGGTGGGAAAGTTATAGTAACCGGCACAATGGATGACCAGAATGCCACAATATTTATTTCTGACACAGGACAGGGAATCCCCGATGACATCGCAGGGAAAGTCTTCGACGCATTCTTTACGACAGATGAAGATGCGGCCGGTCTTGGCCTTACTATCGCCAAAACCGCCATAGAACGCCATTCTGGCACAATCACAGTAGAGCAAAGTATGCAGGGAAATGGCGCCACAATGAAAATCCTCCTCCCGCTTTCCAAGTAAGATGCAGTCAATTATTGCATGCAATCAAACCGTCTCCTTTCCGTAAACCGTACAGCCACAGGCACTAACATTCACGGGAAATCAGAGATATAGGCACCAGGCAACATATTTACATGCAATATTTCATTGCACCACGCGCACCTATAAATCCCTAACTACTTGTAATATATATATAGTTTGTCTGGCACGCTTCTTGATAATTACACTTGCATAAAGCGATACGCTCATAAGCAGACAACAAATATACCATGAAAGACAAAAGGAGGTGGCACAATGGAAAACTTATTCGCATGGATAACGGAGCTGAACAAGACAGATCACACGGGATTTGCAATCCTGACAGTAGTGACGATGTCGGGGCTAGGCCTGGTGTTAGGTTCTACAATCGAGTTGTTTTTTAGAATACTCGGCATTAAGACAAACAAGATAGACATTCACCACTAATCAGGGTTTATTACAAGGAGGAGTAAACAGATGGAGATATACTTACCAATAGCAGGTGTGGAGATAATGGCGTGGCAGTTGGTGCTGCTGGGGTTGACGGTAGGCGTAATAGGAGGTTTTTTCGGAGTAGGCGGCGCATTTATGGTAACACCGGCATTAAACGTATTCGGGTTCCCGATGGCGTATGCCATAGGCACGGACATGGCCCATATAGCGGGGAAATCGATCGTAGCTACAATGAAACACCGGAAGTTGGGCAATGTTGACCTAAGACTGGGTCTGATTATGGTTGTGTTTACGGCAATAGGTATAGAGGGCGGGGCAACACTCATCATGTACCTTGAGAAAATCGGACGCGTAGGGCCGATTGTCAGGATAACATACATGGTGCTGCTGTTTGGCCTCGGCACTTATATGCTGCAGGAGTATTTTAAACTTAACAGTGTGAGAAAATCTCAGGGCAAGGACATACAGGACGCCGGGGTGTCTGCCCTTGCGAAGAAGATGCATAATCTTCAGTTGTGGCCGATGATACATCTGAAGACATCGGGGCTGACCGTATCGTTGTGGGTAGTAGGTGGAGTTGCAATGTTTACCGGGTTTCTGGCCGGATTTTTAGGTGTAGGCGGCGGTTTCATAAGAATGCCCTCGTTGATATATCTCATAGGGTGCCCGACGACAATAGCGGTTGGCACAGACCTGTTTGAGGTGATGATATCAGGGGCATACGGTGCGTTTTCGTACGCGATGAAGGCAAGGGTAGAGCTGATAGCGGCAGTAGTAATGCTCACTGGTGCGGCGATTGGGGCGCAGTTTGGAACAACGGCAACCAAGTACGTAAAGGGTCTCGTAATAAGGTTATACTTCGCGGTTACGATGCTGCTTTCTGGTGTATCGGTCATCTTCAAGCACATATCCTCCGGCTATAAGAGCGACTACGAACCGATGCTTATGAAATGGGTAAAGGCAACGACAGGGTTACAGGACAAGATTGAGATAAAAGACTGGATAGTCATGAACAAGGTGGCTGTAAAGGCATGGATAGCCACGCAATCTGCCGCGATGCAGTCAGCGTATTCACTTGAGAAGGTATGGAACAGCTACTCAGGATACCTGATGCTGGGTTCGGCGTGCGCGTTAAGCCTGATAATCGTGGTTCAGATGGTACAGGGTATAATAAAGGAAAGGAAACTTGTACAACAGTCAAGGGCAATCGGGCAGGAAGTATAAGGCTGCTCAGAGAGAGATTAACGTGAAACCTGTGAGATTGAATGAGGACTATGAGATGAGCGAAGATAAGAGCAATGGCAAGGTAACAGTGATAGTATACCCGGGTTTCACGTACAAGGAGTCAATAATATACGGAAGTGACGCGGCAAAGATGCTGGACTCAGTCCTCAACATAAAGGCAGTTGTACCAGAGTTCAGCATCATGGAGAGGACATTCCTCTCGGTTTATGAGTTCGGCCTGCATGACAAGATGCAGGCACAGGCAGCGCGGGAGGCGGAGGCCTTTTTCGATTGTGTAAAAGGGTTTTGTAAGACCAGGGCAATAGATGCGGTGTTTGACAAGTGCGTTGGGGCAATAGAGGACGTTATAGAGGAAATAAAGGCCGAAGAGCCTGATGTTAATACGATAATAATAGTCCCTATGCCGACCAGTGACGTGACCCATGTGGCATATCACGACGAAAAGGACTACAGAATTGAAAAAACTGACAATTCCTCGCTTGAAAGCTGCAATGTGGTGCTGGTGATATCTTAGTAATGGACGCTGGCCGGCAAATTAAGTTATAGTAGCGGGAGAAGGAGATACATTTTTCCGCTATGGATATAAAAGGAAATCATATGATGGACAAACTTCTCAGGTTTGTCAGTTTGTTCGTTGACGTACTTGTGTTTCGGAACATGGAGGTAAGATGGAGGCTTTTACTATTTTACTTAGGCACACTGATCTGGTTTTTTGTCCTCGCGGCAATTGGAATATTTAATCTGGCATCGTTTAGCTTTAACTCCTCTGCGATTGAGAAAATTGCCAAACAAGACAAGGTCTCACAGATAATCACGAGAAAAATTCGGGGTGTAAATATCTCCGCCCACGACATTGCCCTCTTTAAGGACCACTATATAGTTCAACAGCAGATCGAAAAAGGCCGTAACAGGCTCGAAGAGGTTAAAGAGCTTCTAAATGCCCTGTCCGAAGGCGGCTTCGTAAGGGACTCATCAAACGATGTCAGATTCGTCTTTGACCAAATAAACGTTACGGCGGTATCGGAAGATAGAAAATCTTTCATCTCAGAGGCAAAGAAGAAGGCCAGGTCAATAGGTGAGCAGTTTGAAACTCTGGTAACGTTGAAATCGAAAACACCCGGTGATGAGGCCGATTTCAACTTGATTCTGAAAAGAATTCAGGACATAGACAAGGAAATAACGGATTTTATTGTCATATTTGGTGAATTTTCATTGGCAAATTCAAAACAGACGCAGTCAATAAAGGATGATTTTACGTTTAGAATCGTAAAGTATTCGGTCGGCGCGATGGCAGTTTCCCTATTTATGGCGTGCTTATTGTTGTCGCTGTATCTTTTAAGGCTCTACCGGTCAATAATGGAGCCTATAAAGATGATAATCTCGTACATACGTCAAATTTCCTCCGGTGGACTTACGATTTCAGGCGAATTGCTGCACATCGGCGAAAAGGGCGAGATTGGGGAACTCTTCAGGCAATTTAAGTCGTTTACCGAATGGTTCATCAATATCAATTCGTTCAAACAAATCATCGAGGAAGACTCCAAAGTGGAAGACGTATTTTTCAGGCTTGCGGCCGTCTTAGAACAAAAAATTGCTATAAACAACTTCACTATATACACCGTCATGGAAAAAACCCTGATGACGGCGGCTCACAGAATCCCACAGGATACCCCAATCTTGTGTAATAAGGAGATACTTTCAAACCGCAGCCAGTGCAGGGCACTGCAAACAGGCCACCATATTTCCTCTGCCGAGTATGCTGATGTCTGCAGAGAATTTTTGTGTCCCGCTGAGATGGGTTATTATTGCGTGCCACTGTTTATCCATGGACACTCAGTTGCGGTTGTTCAGCTTATCTTTGACAAGACGGACGAGAGCGATATGAACTCGGTTAATACAAAAATCTCCACTGCCCTGCACTACATTGACGCGTCGCTGTCAGCAATTGGGGCAAAAAGGCTGCAAAACGAACTCAAGGAACTCTCCACCACCGACGCCCTCACAGGGCTTAAAAACAGAAGGCACTTAGAACAATATGTTGAGATTATCGTCTCTGGCGTGCTGAGGAGAAAAACCACCCTTGCAATCTTCATGTGTGATATTGATTTCTTTAAGTCGGTAAACGACACATACGGACACGACGCCGGCGACACCGTGTTGAAAACCATAGCCGAAGTCCTGAGGGGCAGCATCAGAGACTCAGACATACTTGTGAGGTACGGCGGCGAGGAGTTCATAATGATACTCCCCGATGTTGAAAATGGAGGCTCCATAGAGAAAATGGCTGATGGTATCAGGAAAAAAGTTGAAAACACGCAAATATCAATAGGCTCAACCACCCTGAAAAAGACAATCAGCATGGGAATCAGCGAGTTCCCGACAGACTCAGATAATTTCTTTGAGGCGGTAAAATTCGCCGACATCGCCCTCTACCAGGCCAAACAAACGGGCAGAAACAAGTCGGTAAAATACACCCCCGACATGGCTAAAGACGTCTGACGGGTGTGCACACAGGGCGCAATGCACATGATAAAGTGTAGCCGCACATGCACATGTATAAAATTAACACGTTAGTGCATATTTTGCTATTGAAAATTAACATTGACTTCACTCATAACAGTAATTATAATAAGATATTGATATAATGCGTCTCTCTAAAGAGGAGTGAGCAGATGGAAAATGTCCGCGACAAATTAAAGAAAGCTAAAGTTCATATGAAACGGGCATTGGAGGCCTGTAACAACGAAGACAGCGAAGAGGCTGTCATGTGGGCATTTTATGCTTATGAAAATGCCGTCGTTGCGGCAGCGGAAAGGTTTGGCATTAATTGGAAAAAGACTCATTTTTCTAAAGCACAGGTTGCACGGGATTTGTATAAAAAGAAATATCTTTCCATTGATGTCGGCGACAAGATAGAGGAATTTAATTCATTACGAAAAGATGTTCAATATGATGAGCCGGGTCCGGATTTGTTAAGTATTGATTTGCAAGACATGGCTGCTGAATTAGAGGACTTTATTGCCGATGTCGGGAAGGCTATAGAAGGTTTCGATGAGGAATGAACTGTATACTACATATCTGAGCGAAATACTCACACAGCTTCGATTGTTGCGTGTGGACAAGGAGGCGTCTGTAGTTTTAGTAGGTTCACATGCACGAAATAAGCAGACTTGGCGCAGTGATATGGATTTTATCGTAGTAACACCCGAGCGAATCAGGAGATGGAAAGTACCCCTTAATGTTCACATTATCTTTGATACAAGAAATGAATTTACCGACAAACTTATTCACGGGAACGATTTCCAGCAGTGGGCAGTCCGTTTCGGTAAACTATTGATGGATTACTCAGGCTGGTGGAATACGGTAAAGAATTCTGAAGGCATTGACATTTGGCCGGACTGGCGCTTGAAAATCAGACATGCCAAAAAAGCTCAATCCATTGCATCTCAACTATTAATGGACGACGACTGGGATAATGCTGAGGAGGAGTTTCTGCTTTCAGCATCACACATAGCTCGCGCATTGTTGTTACGCAATAAAATATTTCCTCTATCAAGGCCGGAATTGGCCTGGCAGCTTAAACTCATAGGCCAGGATGATTTGTCCAATGTAATGGAAAGGCTTATCTGTGGAACTAAAACCCATGAGGATTTAATAGAGATATCAAAGACTATCTGCCTAATATTAGAAAATCTCCGGCTCGAGGCTGAGGAATCCGAAGAGTCGAAGTCCTTGGCCGCCTCATACAAAAAACTTACGGCGTCCGTCCCTGTATAATTAAGCATTTCGCCTTTGGGCCATCTGACGCGTGTCCATGCCATTTATTTCCACATGGTACAGTGTCCCAGCGCATACACATGTATAAAATTAACACGTTATTGCATATTTTACTATTGAATAAAGATAAGCGTTTCTGGTAATATACAGCAGTCAAAATAACCAGGCATTAAAATAGTTTAAGGGGGGCATTTGGACATCAAGGCTTTGCTATACGGTATTACGAGCTTTCTCATGCCTTTTATACCACATCTGCTTCAGCCTCCGGCAGAGAAGGCAGCGGCCGTGCCCGCCGTACCCATTGATGAGCTGGCCTTTATGTGGGCCAAGGCCATCATGGAAAAGCTCCGCCCTAAGCTTAAACAACGGCAAGCCCTGAAAGACGCTATGCAGCAGGCCGCCGAATTGCCATTGGACGATGACGCCCGTGCGTCCTTCCGCCTTCAATTGAGAAAGATTATTGAAGGCGACGATGCGCTGGCGAAGGAATTAAGCGAGATGTGGATAGCTATGAGCGCACAGGGGGTGGGCGTCGAATTGGACAGAGAACTCGGCGGCGCTCAATGGATAGAGATACTCAACCGCGACGACGACGTCCTGAGGCGTCTTGAGATGGTTCGCCTTCTGCGGTCTGGAATGCCGCCAGAAAAGATTGCCGGAGAGTTCCACACCGATGTTCAATACCTATACAGGGTCAACGCGGCATTCGCTCAAAGTGGCGTATATGGCATTCTCTCAGGCAGCAACATCAGGCACTGGCTGGATAATATGAACATGGATGACCCCGTTTTGCGGCGTCTTGATATGATTGCCCTTCTGCGGTCAGGCGTACCCGCTGAGACCATCGCGAAGGAGTATCACTGCGTAAAGGAATATGTTTACAGGATTAACGACAGATTTGCAAAACACTCCCTCACAGGGATATTAACAGAAGAGGATTTTCAGAAATATCGCGCCTTAAATCCAAAGATTGTCCGAATCTGCTCGTTCAACCTCCATGGAACACACGAAAACGACGCACAGCGTTTCAGACAGATAGCCGGTCAACTCAGTGCCAATGACCCTGAGCTATGCGTCTATCAGGAGGTCATAAACGGGGCGGGTATTGGGGAAACCAGTGCCCAAATCGCCGCGTTAATGACAAAGACAACGGGCTATTACTACAGGACCCACTATAGCTACTGCCACCTGTTTATGGATAAATACCCGGAAGGGGTGGCCGTGTCGTGCAGATATTCCATGAAAAATCCTCAGACAATTGACCTGAATAATGGCCTCACAGCGGGAGTGCGCCCCCTGATGGAACGCTTTGCGGCCGCTGCCGAGGTAGAGATATATGGTCGAAGGTTTGTCTTTGCCTCAGTGCATCTTGACCACAGCAGAGACCCTGATGTCAGGCGTGCCCAGGCGGAAAAACTACTAAAATCCCTTGATTCTATATATGGAGACGGCGTCTATTGTACCATTGTCGCGGGTGACTTTAACGATGTAGAGGACTCGCCAGTCATAACATTTCTCAGGGACCAGGGATACGCCGACACCTACAGGGCGTGTCATAAGACCGGTGGAAACACGTTTCCTAACTCGGCAAATCCCCATACCAGAATTGACTATATAATGGTCAGGGGTGGTGTCAGGGTACACGACGCTCAGCTTATTCTCAGAGATCCATCTCTTAGCGACCACATAGGGGTCTATGCCGTCATCGAATAACATACATACAAAGTGAGAGGTAGAGATTAATGCCCCATAGAGCAGGACAATTCGTATTGGCATACCAGTGGGACCACCACTGCCAGACAATTTTCGACACACTGAAGGGAAAATTCCACCAGATACTGCGTGAGCTTGGTGAACTGGAGTATCAGGAGGCCCACGACACCGAACATCTCCTGTATTACTACATGAAATGGCACTACAACAGGGAACTCTATGACCATACCATCTCAGAAAGCGACAGAAAATGCGATGTTATCAACTCATTAGGATACAGGGGATACGGCGTAAACATAGATTTATTAAACGCCTTCGGCGCGTTAAAAAAAGAACACGCGCAACATTTATACCTCCTGCTTACCGATAGGTTTAACAAATACTCAGCGAATATAAAAGCGCTCATTGATATCTCCGCCAAAGACCTCGCCTCAATGAATTCAGCCCACATAATACAGAAGCTCTGCGATATGCTGGGCCGAAGCGCGGAGGAAAACACCCCCGTCGTAGCACCTCCCATACGGCTTGACCTGAGGCACTATTTTAAGATAATGGGAGAGGAGACCGCGTGGAACGTCAACACCGCTATATTTCAGAAGTTGTTCCTGCACCTGGGTTGCTCCTCCATGACCATTATGAAAGGCACGGTCGGGCATGAGGATGCGCTTTCTCCTCAGGAGTTAAAAATTATCGGCAATAGAAACTTCCTTGAAATGTACAAAGAGACCTTCTCATCCCTGCATACCTTTACCGAGATCGGCCTTGAGTTATTAAAAAAAATCCATCTGACAATGTCGAGGGAAACCGTACCTAACGCGGGGAGTTTCAGGCCGTTCGATTTCCCCGACAAAAATGGCGTTACGTTTGACAACGGCAACTTCGAAAGAGAAGTCAAAGACCTCCAGTACGTGCTATGGGAAACCAGCCAGAGCTTTCATAACCTTGACACCTTTATTTATGACCTGTCGCGTTCATATTACATGTTCATCGCCATTCACCCGTTTTGGGATTCAAACGGGCGCGTCGGCAAGTGTTTTTTGAACTATATGCTGCTCAAAAAGGGCAT
Organism: Candidatus Magnetominusculus dajiuhuensis; assembly: GCF_046044395.1. Classification (NCBI taxonomy): domain Bacteria; kingdom Pseudomonadati; phylum Nitrospirota; class Nitrospiria; order Nitrospirales; family Nitrospiraceae; genus Candidatus Magnetominusculus; species Candidatus Magnetominusculus dajiuhuensis. The sequence goes on from NZ_JBJUSG010000023.1 coordinate 14,662, forward strand.
CCCCCCGATAAGTTTTTCCCAGGACGAGGAGGTTCTTGCCCTGCCGCGCTATGGCGGTTCGATTGAAGACATGCACAATTATGTCAGAAACAGGATAAATGTCGCCGTAGAGGCATACTTTTATGAAAGGTGGAAACTTGAGCACCTCGGCTTCCTGAAAAAACAGATATACAATGTATCTTTTGATTCGGGGTTTTACTTTCGCCAGATAGACGACAGGCCTCAAAAGCTGGAGGTACACTTTCTCGCTTACATCGTGGAGGGTGATGAGCCGCTGTTCAGCGCCCTGCACGACAGGTGTATGGTCGTGTTTCCCAACGAACACTATCTCTATAACATGACGATTTACTGTGGATTTTCGGCAATAGAACGCGGCGATTGGGAGCATGTGTTTAACATCAGACACAATTCTTTCATAAAAGAGATACAATCAGATATAAACGGCGCAAGGGCATTCGATATAGACTTCTCCATTGAACTGCACGACTATCACTATGGATGCGACTATTTCAACTGCTGTGTCGTATCTCACGAGGGTGGTTACATCCACAATAACAAGGGCCTGAATTACTCATATAAAATACAAAGGTAACTTATGGAATACAAAGGTAACTATGGAAAAAGGATTTGCCGAGCAATACTGCCACCCAAGCTATAAGTGGATAGGCGGCAGACGTTTCGTTAACAATGTTCAAAACTGGAAGATATCGAACTTTCCCGGCGGTATAGGGTTCGCGTTTGACAACTATGCCGATGACAAGGCACTTCGCGTTGTCCTAAAGGTCTTCAGGGAAGACAACGCCGTGGAGTATTATCTGATGAACGCCTACCAGAGCGGACACTGGGGCGACAACTGGCAGAAATGGCAGACCCATCAGCTCCCGCTTTTCCCGTACGAGGGGTTGCATGGCCAGATAACGCACATTAAGTTCTCCTATATAATCCACAAAGACGGCGTGTCAATTCCATCACAGTATGATTATAAATTCGCCGGACTTGACGATTTTCACAGGGGCTGCATAGACTCCGGCGACTTTAATGACCCTTATTTTAATACCATTAACACATACCAGACCTATGAACTTAATCATGCGGACGTACAAAACGCCCTCAACACAATAAATTTCCACTATGACCATCTCCCGATAAGGCCGTATTTTACCAGAGGAAACACATGGAGCGCTGAGCACCCCATTCACGAACTGCACGGGCACATAGACTGGGTAATAAAACGAAAAGAAGAGGACAACAATGGCCGCCACTATATTCACATGGCCATATTTGACCCGGATAACTACCACATTGCCGAGCACCTGATTCATGCAAAGAACAAGGGCGTAGAGGTTGAATGCTATGCCGAGTGGTCGGCGGTGAGCACGATGAACGCCACAGAGAATATCGCGAAGATGAGGCGCGCGGGCATCCCTGTCTGTGGCATAGTACGAAACAATCCCGGCGACCCGTCACACGGCATAGCCAGTATGCACACAAAATTCATAATCTTTGATGGTGAGGTCGTCCACTCAAGTTCGTATAACCTGCACTTTCACCTGTGGGGCGGCAACTGGGAAAACGGCCTTGTGTATTATTCAAGGGAATTTGCCACGCTCTACGCAAATATCTACTGTGCGATAAAAGGCGGGGTCATCCAAAGGATACAAACAATCCCTGAAAGCAGATACAATCTCTACTATTCATTCGGCAGTTATTACACCCCGTTCAGAGATTACTACCGTCCCCAGGACGCGATAATAACCGAGATAAACAATGCCCGACTATCAATAATAGTATCCATGTTCGACATAGGGTGGATGACCGGTGTTGCCTCAGGCGACCATCAGGAAACAGACATAGTCACAGCCCTGATAAACGCGCGCAACCGTGGCGTACACGTAAGAATCATACTCAACGGTATGATAGCCCACACGGGGGCGCTGCCCGAAACATGGGACAAAAGCAAGTGGCGGCCACTGAAGGAACCCGTGCAGCGGCTCAGGGACAATTGGATGGAACTCGCCTTCGTCTACTACCACGAGAGCATTTACTCGCCCTTGCACCATAAGTTTGCAGTCTTTGACAACTTCACCGTCATAACTGAATCATACAACTGGTATCCTGCCAGCATACACTCAGACGAGGTGCTTTCGGTTATAAGGGACGGCAGAGTGGCGTGGGACTTCGTACAAGAGGCAAATAAGATATGCGAATCCTTCAGGATAGGCCACGAGTAGTAATTGGCCACGAATAACTGATTTCGGGGGGCTAATAACCTATAAGATTTGGTCTGTTGTGGGGGCCGCTTACGCTGTCGTCGGAGCACAGGTAGCCGGCGAGGTTGCGTTTGGGAAGCGTAGTGCCCTGAAAACAGGCCATCACCAGGCTTCGGCAATCTATTCCCGACGTCATCGTGGCTGAGGCTGATGTCCAACTGATTTTTGCCCCATAAGAGCAATTGACGCAAGTATCGCCTGCAATACTGAGGGTGGTGGTGTTGTCGGAAGTTGTATTGTCGCCGGTAGTGGAATTGTCGCTGAGATACTTATAGTTGTTGATAGTGAGTAGCGACATATTATCAATGGTAACCTGCTGATTATTAAATGTGAGCCTTGCTGTCCTGCCTCTTTTAATTGTGAAGGCAGTGGGGAGGTTATAAGGCGTCTGGGTTGGTATCTGCTGCTGGTTGCTCATAACGGTAAAACTGTCTCCAGTGGCATTGTCAGTAGCGAAATTTGACACGACACAATAAACGACCGCGCTGTCCGCTGTATGCAAATAAGGAAAGCTGTAAACAACATTGTGATAACCTGTGAACCTGATATTAATTACCGTGTTTGGTCTCATCGTTACAGAACACGTGCCGTTGTCTGAGACGCTGTCACAACCTGTCCAGTATGAGAATTTTGAAGTCGAACCCGGGGTTTGGTACAAAACAAGCGTCTGGCCGGCATTATATGACGCCGTGCCGGTGTTGCCGCTCCAGGTAAGAGTGCCGACTGAGGGAACAACCGTCCCTGTGCCAAAACCAGATTTATTGACCGTAAGGGTATATACACTCGTACCGCCGAAGTTGACCGTCAGGCTCTTATTATCGGAGGTCAGGGACAAGGTACATGTACCATTATCTGATACATAATCACACCCTGACCAGCTCAAAAACGTCGAACCCAAACTCGGATTCACAAAAAACACGACCATTGACGACGCATTATCGGTTGTTGTGCCCGTGTTGCCCGACCAGGTAATCGTGCCTGATGAAGGGATTATAGTGCCTCCACCAGTCCCTGACATGGTTATATAAACGGTGTAGGTCGCAACGGCCCTTGCGACTAAAGGTATCATAACCGCCAACAACAACACCAGCACTATAACCCTTACCGAAAGCCACTTTTTCACTTTCCGATTTTTCACTTTCTGATTACCATATCCACACTCCTGTGCATCAATACTGCCGCCCCAATGCTACCCGTGTGGGCGGTAATGTTAGCCGTATAGACGGTTAGTTACCCATTTTGAGTGGTTAATAGCCTATGAGATTATTTGTATTTCCCGGGCCTGAGGAGCTGTCGTCCTCGCAGAGATAACCCACCAAATTTCGCTTTGGATTGGTGGTTCCCTGAAAACAGGTCATCAACAATGTCTTGCAGTTGACGCCGGTGGAGCCAGATGATGAGAATTTCAGTGTACCACCGTATGAGTTGGCCGAACCGGTGTCTGAGGTCAGGTCTACTACCTGAGTGCCGGTGTCCACGGTAATGGCCTGGCCGCTAAAGATTATGAGTTGAGTCCTGCCTTTTCCAACGTTATTAATAGAAGGAAATGTCCTTGCTGTTTGTGATGCCTGGCTTAAAGAGCTTGCCATCACGGTAAACGTGGTTGAGGTAACGTCATCTGTCGAAAAGTTCGAAACCATGCAGTAGACCTGAGCGCCAGAGACGGTCGTTAAATATGGCAGGTAATAATAAACATTTGTTGCCCCCTGGGCAGTGACCGGACCGCTCATACAGAAGGCAATCGCCATACAGAATGCCAAAACCACTATCAACATTTTTTTCATACATGCCCCTCCACGGTCTCGTCATAGATTACGGCGTACGGCGCGGCACACAACGCGCGGCGCTACTGCCCTCTTATAATGTACTAAATACAGTATTATATTGTCAACAACAATAATTACACAACAATAGTTATACATACCAATTATTCCACGCCAATTACACAAGCGGCGGGTTGCGCGCAAACTGCCCGAAATGCTAATTTATTAAGCAATGGAAAACATTGAAATACTTGACATATCGGGGGATTTGGGAATCAAGGTATCTGCCCCGGCCATTGAGGCAGTCTTTGAGACCGCCGCGATTGGATTCTATTCCCTCACAACCAACATAGATAATGTCGAACCCCTAATACCACTCCCAGTAACCATCAACGAGGACACGCCCGAAAGACTTTTAGTCGCATGGCTTAATGAACTCATATACCTGTTCGACACCGACGGGTTTATTGGAAGGCAAGTAACCGTCGAATCCTTAGACGACCACCACATCGCCGCTGAAATCAAGGGCGAGTATTTTAATCCAGAAAAGCACGACTGTGGTTACCTGATAAAGGCGGCGACATATCATAAGCTCCAACTTGAAAAGGGCGATTCAGGCTGGACTGCCATAATTATATTTGATATCTGAATAAAATACATAGCTGGAGTTCTGGAAGCCGCCAACGGGCGGCAGCCCAAACTCACCAGATAAAACGTGGGCGAGATTACGGGGTGAAGGGGGATTATCCCCCTTCGTCGTTAATCCCTGTTAATCCCTGCCGCCTTTAACTCACTTCTTAGTTGAAAGCGTCTTGACAAATGCCACGATATCGGCAATGTTTTCATTACTCAAACCGGCGCCGCCTGGTCCGAATGCCGCCATGTGGGTGCCTTCCCTTCCATCACGCAACGTTATGGCAAGGAACTCAGTACTTGCCCCTTTTTGTACCACAGGATTTCTTAGGTTAAGCCCAACTCCACCCTGGCCCTTTTCGCCGTGGCAACTTACACAGCGTACCCTGAACAACTCTTCGCCATTCTTTGCATCGGGTTTATATGGCCCACAGTCAAACCCCATGGAGGCGCTGACCGGCTTATCCTGCGAGATGTAATCTACGATTTTATCAATCTGCTCGTTTGTCAGCCCCGCCGCGGACGACTTCCAGGCCGTCATCTGAGTACCGGCTCGTCCCTCTTCAATTATCGTCTTGAGATACTTCTTATCCACCGCCTTCAAAAATGACGGGTTCTGAATCGAGGGTATCGTCCGCTTAAACACCTCATCATAAACACTATCCTTACCGGAGGCATGACAAGCACCGCAGTACATCTTATACAGATATTCGCCCGTATCGGGGACTTCCAAACCCTTCCCAAGACGCCTGTACTTTTTGGGTATTTCGTCCGAGTGCAGCGACAACACGAATGTCGTCAACTGGTCTGTCTCCTCGTCAGTGAAATCAGACTTCATCTCGCTGGTGGCAACCACATTCCTTGGGTCGTCAAAGTGCTCCTTCATCCATGAGTAGACCGTCTTCTCGCCTTGTATGTTTTTCATAGGGAAATACGCCACCGGCTGAGAGCCTACGCCGTCAAGAGCCTTTCCTATAACGCCGCCCACGCCGTCAAGCTTATGGCAACCCTTACAGCCGCGCTCCCTAAACAGCACTTCCCCTTTGGCCACATCGCTACCACCATTGTCCTTTAACATATCGGCGTCGTGGCAGGAGGCACACGCGCTCTGGATATATTTAAGCGGCAGAATAGGTGAATCCCAGTGCGCCTCATGCTTAAGGCCATGTGCGTTTTCCATATCCAACGCCCTGCCCTGCCCGTTGTGACAGACCGTGCAGCCGAACTTGTCCGATGTATGGTTCTTTAGATACGTCCCGCTGTGCGTCTTTAGCGGCAGAGGCATTTTTGCCATCGCCGGGTTGTCAACCCCTAAATGACAGCTCGTGCACCTGTCCACACGCCTCAGACCGTTGAGATATATCTGCCTGACCTCAAGGGGCATCGCCATGGCCGTCTTTTTGGTGTCGGCGTCCTTTGCGTTGGCTATGGCCAGCTCCTTGTATTGCGTCTGATACGGTTTCCACTCAGGCGACATCTCGCCGCGAATAAACATCCACGTGAATACTATCAGCACCACCGCCGATATGAATATCATCCATGAATAATATCTACCGTGCATAATCCTCCCTCTCTGTTAATTTGTTAGTTGACCCTATCCCGCCGGCTCTCATTGCTGCCCCGGCAGCAGACCGCAAGTCAGCGTATCACTCCTGACGCCGCTTAAGGCCTCTCTCGTTAAATCTTTGTTAAAGAGGGTCTTATCAAGGCCGTACTTTTCACACTCAAATGTGAGCACCGCTTCAACAATCCTCCCAAGACCTTTATACAATCCTCCTCCATCAAGGCTCTCCATCTGGCGGCAGTAAAAAAATCCCCACCTTGCAAGATGGTCTTTCAGGAATTTTCTCTTTGCGTCAAGCACAATCTCCTCGTGTTCTTTCGCGCTCATCTCAACTGCATAAAGCGCCTTCCAGCTCAGCAACGCCATGAACTCAAGCTCTACGGAGATGTGGTCAACTACCTCCCTGCCATCAAGCGACTGATTGACGCTCAAATCAAACGCCTTGTAAAAACCGGCAATATCGGCCAGTTCAAACGGCTTCCTTGATATTTTCTCTGTCAGATACTCAGTCTCATAGGGGGCAATCTGCCCGCCCAGGTCAAAGATGCTCAAATACTCTGAGCGTATGTCGTCAATTGCCGCGCCCTCAAATTGCCCGTGAAAGTCATTGACCAGCCGCAACGCCTCACCCTCAAAGAGCGTCTCCCTTTCCGTAAGGATTCTCTCTATCGCAGACCACCCCGCGCCATCAGGATATTGAAGTCCCAACGAGGCCAACTTATACAGATAAACCAGCTCATCATCCATCATGCTATTTCACCAACACTTCGGCCCATGCCGGGGACACCGCCTTACGCCCGCCACCTTCCATATGGTGGCCTTCCCATACGGCAAAGGCTATTGGTTTCTTCTCTCCGGCCTTGAACTGCACGCTTTCCTTGTCGGTGACCGTCATCGGCCTTCTCATCACAAGCGTCCACGAGCCGTTTTGCCACTGGGCGTCTCCCTCAGTATTTTCTGTGTTTTTCGTCTTCAGGGTACCCGGTCCCTCTGACGACGCCTCCTCTATTATCCCCTTGCGCGTGGCAGACATGGGATTTTGAGCCGCCCTTCCGGGGATAAACATATCCTTTTGGGCCTGCGTCTTTTCAGTGCCCGTGCCAGAGACCTTGTAATCAAAGGTGTACATGTCAATTGTCATGTTGGGATAGGCGGTGCTAGCGCTCTGGCGCCCCTCTTTTTGGTCTTTAGACCACCATGCCTTCCAGTAAAGTATATGTACCGGCTTCTTTGGCTCCCCCATAAAATATTCCGGCAGAGGACTTGAGGAAATCGGAAACTGTATCGCCGCCGCATCCGAAAACTCCATTATCTTCAGCGTGTCGTCTTTAGTATCGTCTTTCCACGTCAGCCGAAACGCGATGGACTTGCCGTCGTTTATGGACTGGACATGCACCTCTTTTACACCTACATCCTTTGGCTTTGGCTCAACGAGGAACTGCCTCTGAAGCGGCTGCCTGTACGAATCAACGCCCTTCCATACGTCGTCATTTACGCTGACCTTCGATACGTCCACGTCCTTGTGAAACGAGGTAATCTCCACGAAGGCCTTCCCTTCTCCATACGCGGCCTGCGCAAACGCAAGCACTATTGCCAATATCAACCACAGTTGTTTTATCATCGCAGCCTCCAAACCCCCTTTAAGGTGTATTTTGCCTGAATACTTTGAGTTTTTGATCGAAAAACTCCCTCACAAACATAGGTTCGGTCACGGGTACTTTGACTATCTCGTTACCTTTTTCGTCGTAACCGTACGCGAACTTCTCGTCAACCTTATACGAAGAGAGGGTTTTCTCCATGCTCCCGAATAAGACCAGCAATCCCTTAAGGGTTTCGTCGCTGGGTATGCTCTTATACGTCCTGATGGCATTGCCCACGCCAGGGCCAAACATCTGCTCCAGATATGTCACCGGCGCATGAATCGGCGGTATGTAGTATGTGTTCGGCTCAGTGCCAAACTGTGGATAAAGCGGCAGCGCCAGCTTCCTCACATGCACCAGATAATCTATTGGATTGTCTTTAACCGCCTTGTCAGGAGTGCTCAAAAACCCGTGCAGCCTTATCTTTCCTATGCAGTTGGTCACGCATTGGCTCATCTGTCCCTGTTCAACCTTGGGATAACACCCTATGCACTTCTCGCTTATCCTCGTCTCCACATTAAACATCGGTTTTTTGTATGGACACGCCCGCACACACTCCCTGTAACCACGGCAGCGGGACTGGTCTATGAGGACGATGCCGTCCTCCGGCCTTTTGTAAATCGCCTTTCTTGGACACGCCGCCAGACACGCCGGATACGTACAGTGGGCACATGTCCTTGGCAGATAGAACATCCAAACTCTATGAGGCAAGGTAAGCCAGTCGCCCTTGTTCACTGAACCGGCTATCTCATCCTCACCTATGTTTGGATGTGCCCAGTCCTCATCGGCGGCTATGTGCTGGAGTATCTTCTCATCTTTTTCCGCCGCCTCAAAGAGGGTCTTACCGGCGTACTTCTCTCCATGCCACTCCTGCGGCCCCAGTTTGGACAGTATTCCCATGTCCCAGCTCACCGGATATCCACCGTAGGGCTTTGTCTCCACATTGTTCCAGAACATATATTCCTGGCCCTTGCCGGACGTCCATGTCGTCTTACATGCCAGTGAGCATGTCTGGCAGGCTATGCACTTATTCAGGTCGAAGACCATAGCCCACTGCCTCTTCGGCCTCACCTGCGGATATATGTACGACGCATTCCTGCCTAATTGCCAGTTATAAACCTTTCTCATTTGCATAGGGACTGGTCTCCTTATTTTTTAGTGGCTATAAATTTTCCGTTTATAAACGCCAACATGGTTTCACTCTCCATAGTAGGGCGAATTCCGCTCTTTACCGGCCTCCACGGCCCCTTTGCGTCTATGCCGCCGTCCTCAGCCTTTTGAATCGTAACAAAACCCTCCCTTGGAGCGCCGTCAGCGCAGTGGATGTCAGGTTCAAACCCCTTTCCTATTGTCTGGCCAAACATCTCCTTATGCACAAGGGAATCCGTAAGCAGCGTTGGGCGCAACCACGCGCGCGTCGTACTCTGGTGGCTTCCATAGCGAAACAAGGACTGATAGTTTGTCTCAGGGTTTTTGGCAAGGCCGTCCGGTCTGGTCTCGTGTCCTTTGACGCTCCCTATGGTTGCCGGGTAGACGTTGTGCCACATCCTCGTCACACCACGCGGTGTGCCCGGATAGTAGCGCGCACGGCAAAGAAGCCTTGCGACTTTATAATGCTCGTCGGTCTTTTTTGCCCCCCTGTATGGACGGTCCTCGGGGTCTGCGTCAATATGGACATAGTCGCCGTCGTTTACGCCTATCTCTTTGGCGTCAAGCGGGTTTATGTCAACATACATCTCTGTAACGAATGGAATCCTCTTATCGCGCCTGTACATATCGGCAAACGGCCCGAACCACACGGCAACCAAATCCGTGTCAGACGGCGTGGTATGCGCCCCGTGGCGGTACTTAGGCGTGTGCAGGATGAACTTATAGCCCTGTTTCATAAGCGGATGCTTTGTCTGCATCAACTCCTCTACTGACTTTTGAATGTTTCTTACCTGCCTGGTATCTGTGGAGAGGTCATTTGACGAAAATCCCCAGTCCTCTGGTTTTTTCGGCCTTATGGCGGTATGTTTTTTGCCAACAATTACGTTTGGCTCATAAAACGTCGCGTCTATCGGCTCTCTGTAAACAATCATGTTTTCGCCGTGTTCTATCCACTCGTCTTCGTGGCGATAGAACTCAAGCCTGCCGGATTTCGTATAATACGGTGTGCCGTCGTGAACCTGCTCATAGCTGGATATTCTTGGATACGTGCGGCAGTTCATCAGGGCCGGCCTTCCGTTTTTGGCGTCCTCCTCCAGCTTCTGTATGGTATATCCCGCAAGATTCGCCGAGGCGTTTATTATCCTCTGCGAGTACACCTCCATCTTGTCCTCAGTTACAAACTTCCAATGCTCAGCAAACCTCTTGTCGTTTAATTGCTTTCCTAACGCTATGGCAACCCCCGCAAGTATGTCAACGTCCGGCTTCGTATCGAATATCCTCGGCAGCGGCGTCCTCGGATATACCTGAGCGAATGGATTCGTACAGGAGGCGGTAAAGTCGTATTTCTTAAACTCCGCCGGTGCGTCGCAGCCATACACGATGTCTGCATACTCACACGAGGCAGTCCACCAGTAATCGGCCACAGTTATCATCTCAAACCCCTTCAACGTGTTGAACACGACGTCGTAGTGGCCCTTGGCGTTTCCTATCAGCGAGTTGGAGTTGTTTATCATCATTACCTTAGACGGCGTGTTTATATGTCCCTTTCCGGCAAAGAGATGTCCGCCTACGCGCAGCGTCCTGTCGCCATCGTTAAAAAAGTGGGCGGACTCATATTTGAGTAATTTCTTGATTCTCGGCTTTTTCGTGGCGTCAAGCTCTAAGTCGAAGGGGTTTTCGATTACATACAGCCCCAAACCGCCTATTAATGCCCCTCTGAAGTTGCCGGCATAGCTTCCCACGTTGCCCCCGGGATAGCCGAGGTTTCGGGTCAGCGCGCACAGAAAGAATATTGACCTGTCCTTTAAGTCGTTGTTAAAGTACTGGTTTGTCCCCATACCTGTTGTGAACAGTGTCTGCTCTTTGTTGTTGGCAATCTGTCTGGCGAGGGATATTATAGCCTCCTTAGGCGCCCACGTTACAGTCTCCGCCTGTTCGGGGGTATAGTTTTCGTTGACATATTCCTTCATCAAATCAAACACGGGGCGTACCTGAATCTTCTTTCCATCTACCGTTGTAACATCAAACAGCCCTTCAAGCACCGGGTCTGCTGGCATCTGGTCGCCATAGTCATCCCTGCTGATGGCCGCGGGGGCGTTTTTCTTTGCATCCCACACGACGAAGTCCTGCCACTCATTAAACAGTCCCTCTGTTATGTACTGGTCTCCCTGTTCTTTTATCAGCGGGGGTTTTACGTCCTTACCCATGACGTTGGTCTTTCTTGTCGCGTTTTTTCTCTTGTAGCCCGGAATCACGTCTTCGGGGTGCAGGAGTTTGAGGGTATCAAGCCTTACAAGAAACGGCAAGTCGGTATTTTTCTTTATGTTATTTACATCGTAGAGCTTTTCCTTTATGATAACCTGCGCCAAACTCAGTGCAAGGGCCGGGTCTGTGCCGGGCCTGATAACGATTACCTCATCGGCGCGGCATGCGGTTGCCGGATATTCTACCGTTATAACCACCACCTTGGCGCCCTTTAATCTGGCCTCTGTCATCCAATGGGCGTCAGGCATCTTCGTCGTTATCCAGTTCAGCCCCCAGATAAGGAGGAGCTTTGCCCTCTCCACCGCAAACAGCTCAAACTCGTTGGTCTGCGCTCCGGTTACCATGGGGTGTCCGGGCGGCAAATCGGTGTGCCATGAATAACTGTCCCAGCCGCGCGCACCCAGCGCGTCTTCCGGTTTGACATTTCTCACCTTCGCGTCCAGAAGGGCCAGCATGTTGGCAAACCTGTAATACCCGAAGATCCTCGTAGCGCCAAGCAACGCCATACCGCCTCTGAATTTAAGGGTCTGCACCCCTGCACCGTGTGTCGCTTCCACCACGGCGGGGTCATATCCCTGTTTGTGCAGATACTTCGTACCTTGTTCACCTGAATATGTCTCGGCCACGTTGCGCAGTGTCTTTGCCGTTATGTCATAGACCTCGTCCCATGAGACCTTAAGCCACTTGTCCTCACCGCGTTTCATATACTCAACCGGAGGTTTCCCAGTCTCCTTGTCCCTTGGAAAACCCTTATCAACCCAGTCCTTAAAACCCTTCCTTATCATAGCGCTCTTGACGCGCCTGTCACCGTAGAGCCTCCTTACGAGGCCCACCCCCTTTTGGCATATGCGCGGGTCCCAGCGGTGCGAGGCCTTGTTGCCATACAAATCTGTCGCCTCGCCATATTGATACGACGGGCCTATCCTCGTTACCACGCCATTTTTTACGAACGCCTTCAGCAGACAGTTGTGTGTGTCGTTGGGGGCACAGAGGAAGTGGAAGTGGCTGTCCTCCTGGTATATGTTTCTGAAAATCTTCTCCCAGTCCCTGTTGGGATATTGTTCGAGGGGGTTTGACGTGTTCGACTCAAGAAGCCCTAACACGTTGACGTTTATACCCGCCAGCATCAGCCCGCCACCAGCAAACGTCAGAAACTGCCGCCGCGTTATCTCTTTTTTTCCCTTTTTTTCCTCATCGCTCATATATATCACTCTCCCTGTTTATTTTTAGTGCATCGGCCACTGGCTCTTTGACCAGTAAAAGCCCCAGTTCGGCCCTCTGAGCTCGGTTCCTATATAGGTCAGTATCAGATAGCTGAGTAAGAACATCGTAAACAGCGCTATGGCGCCCATTCTCGTTGACCCTGTCCTCTTGGTGACAGATAACGCCCACAGTATCATAAACCCTACCCAAATCACGCCGGGGTTTATGAAGGTTATCCATATCTGCGGTATGTCAGGCCACCATTTTCTAAACCAGCCGAAGGCTATCACAAACGCCATCAGGCCGACTAAGGCAATGACCCCAACGAAAAGGGCCTCAATGGCAACACCCTTGCCCTGCTTCCCCGAAAACCATATCCCTATCTTGTCCTTCTCTCTGTCAAGAAATGGTATCAACGCCAGTCCCATCAGGGCCACGGTGGGAAGCCCCACGCCGCCCATGAAGGCCGAGTATGAAAGCAGCTCCTGCAGGCCCAGAAAATACCACGGCGCCTTGGCCGGATTCTCAGGTATCATAGGATTGGCCAGCTCCTTTAACGGCGCGTTGATATAGTACGAATACGCTATTACACCGGCCAGACATAGCATAAACACCGCCGCCTCCGCAACAAGGAGATTCGGCCAGCTCAACACAGTATTCTCTACGTCCATGTTGACCGCGGGGGTCTTTCCTTTTGTCAGTTCCATCAGCCCGTAGGTCTTGGCGGGGGTGAAGATTCCACCCTTTTTGTCGGGCGCTATCACATATTTACTGTCTTCGTATCTTGGCGCGTAGTTATCGGGCTTTGTCAGGCCGCCATCTTTTCTGATCCTCCAGAAATGCACACCGACAATTACCATAAGCGTTACAGGCAGGAACACCACATGCAGCAGATACACCCTCGTCAGGGCCTCCTTGCCGGGCTTGAGGCCGGCCAAAAAAAGCTCCTTTGAAAAACCGCCCACATCAAAATACTTGGTCAGCCCAAGGGAATCGGTAAGCTCCTTGGGCGATTGCATGATGTTGGAGACAATCACCAACGCCCAGTAAGAAAGCTGGTCCCACGGCAGCAGATACCCCGACAGATTCAACATGAAGGTCAAACCCAGCAACACCACGCCAACCAGCCAGTTAAACTCCCGCCCGCTCTTGTACGAATTCGTATAGAAAACCCTCGCCATGTGCAAAAACACAAACACTATCATCCCCTCGCCAGCCCACTTATGCGAATTCCTTATAAGCCTGCCCGCGAAGACGACGAAATTTATGTCCTTAACACTGTTATAGGCGTTTTCCAGTGACGGGTTGTAATAAACCATGAGGGCAACGCCAGAGCCGACCGTTATCAGGCACAACATCATTGAGATAAGCCCCATGCCGAGCGTAAAGCCGGGCCTCAATGAGTTTATGTGCGTCTTTACGCTGTGAATGTGCAGGAAGAAATTGTTGACCATGATGGCAGCCCTCGACATATCGGACGTGGGCTTGCCGGCCCTGAAAAAAGACCCCGCAAACGAACACCAAACAGACTTCAGGTTATCTGACAGTGCCCCTATACCTGAATTTTTTGATTCACTCATTGTCCCTCCAAAATCATGCGATCTTAAATAATGTCCCGGCCGAAACTTCCATCGCCGTGTCAACTTCAAGGCTTCCATCAACGCTGCGGCTTATCTGAAGCCATGGGAGCGCCCTTGGGGCCGGTCCGCCTACCACCTTGCCGTTTTTATTGAACATCGAACCGTGGCACGGACACGCAAACCCCGTGTCAGTAAGCGCCACCATACATCCCAAATGTGTGCACACACAGGATATGGCATATAACCCATCCTCACTGGAAAACACAAACACACCTTTTTCGTCGAACTTTGTAACCACACCCACGGGGAAGTTGTCCGGCGTTCCAATCTTAAACTTCGTTGCCTCCTCATACGCCACCTTTGGCTTTAAAAACCTGAACAATCCCGCAAACACGGCCGCCAGCGACAAAAAAGCAGCCCCTGCCGCCGCCGCGTTTAAAAACTCCCGCCTTGTTATAACCCCATCCTTATGCTGAGCCTCGCTACTCATTGATTAAAACCTCCTTAAATGAAAATCGCTCCATCGTTATCGCACCAACAGGGCAGCGCTTCGCACAGAGACTGCACCGTATGCACCTGTCTTCGTCTTTAACTATCGCGCTGCCCTCCCCTTCCAACGCCTTCCCGTATCGTGCCTCGTAGAGGGCTGTGAGCGTCTCGCTGCCTCTTATCCTGTCGAGGCTGACGAGTTTTAAACAGTACTCCGGGCACACGTCGGCACACCCGCCGCACAGTATGCACTTATTGCCGTCAAATATCGTGTTGACGGCGCAGTTCAGACACCTCTGGCCCTGAATCTCAGCCTCGTCTTTGGCGTAGCCCGTCTCAACCGGCGCAAAGACATCGCTGAGCCTTGCGGCGGTCTCCGCGGAGCCCGTCTCAGCCCGCTGAATCTTCTCATAATCCCAGTACTGGGCAGCCACGTTGCCAGACACCACGGTGTGCGTCTCACTGATTTTGAGCGCTGGTTTTGAGGAACTTATATACTCGTGAATTGCCATCGCCGCCGCCTTGCCGGAGGCCACGGCGTCTATTATCAGCCTCGGCCCGTATGCCAGGTCACCGGCCACGAAAAGTCCCGTCAGCGTTGTGGATACCTTGTCATCTTTTACGCTTATCATCCCGCGAGGCGTCATTGCCACGTCAAGGCCGCACTGCTCCAGAAACGAAAGGTCATAGGCCTGCCCCACGGAGAAAAATATCGTATCGGCCTCAATTGTTATCCTGTCCGCCTCGTCGTATCTGGGGTTAAATCGCCCCTCAGGGTCGTTTATAGATATTACCTTTTTAAAGGTTACTGATTTCGCGGCCCCCGCTCCATCTACGTGTATCTTGTCAGGGCCAAAACTGTTTATCCTCTCAATGCCTTCCTCCTGCCCTTCCTCCACCTCTACCTTATCGGCAAGCATATGTCCTTCCGGCTCAATGCAAACCAGCGTGACCGACTGCACGCCCGTTTGCCTGATGGCCGTCCTTGCCACATCATATGCCACGTTGCCGCCTCCGATTACGACGACCTTCGGGCCGGCTTTCACCGCCTTGCCAGTAAAGACATCCCTCAGAAAATCCACTCCCCCGCGCACCCCGGCGGCATTACAGTGCTCAAGCGGCAGCACCCTCGATTTCTTTGCCCCTACGGCCAGAAGCACCGCGGCTGATTCGTCGTATAACGCCTTCAACTGAACATCCTTGCCTATCTGCACACCACACCTAATCTCCACCCCAAGGGATTTTATTACATCAATTTCGGCTTGCAGCAGTTCCCTCGGCAATCTGTACGGCGGCACACCAACGGCACACATCCCACCCACTATGTTTTCCATCTCATAAATCACCGGCTTGTAGCCCATAAGGGCCAGGTCATGGGCACAGGCAAGGCCTGCAGGCCCTCCGCCCACTATGGAAACGGGTTTATCTGTCTCTGAGGCTATCCCCATTATGCCGGGTCCCTCAGTCTTTAATTTGCCGTGCAAATGCCCCTTGTAGTCGTCTGTTTTGGCCTCTGCTCCGAATTTTTCGGTGACAAACCTCTTTAACGCCCTTATTGAAACCGCTTCGTCAATACTCCCCCGCCTACATGCAAGCTCGCATGGGGCGGCGCATACCCTGCCGCAGATGGACGCCAGAGGGTTCGGCAGCCTCGCTATCCAATATGCCCTCTCATAATCGCCATCGGCAATCGCCTTTACATATCCCCTTGAGTCCGTGTTAACAGGGCAGCCGGTCTGGCATTTAATGTTTTGTCTCCAGTACTTATAGTCCGGGACTACTACTTTGTATGGCTTCTCAGACATGGTCTCACCTCACTATTTTCGTCTATGTAACCATTTAATATTTACCCTTTGCTATGACTTATATCACACTTTAACATAATTATAACAAATTATTTTACCCAATATACACCAGACGCGCCCGCACCTTCCCCCTGCCCTTCACACTTCCTGAAAATGGAAGTCTCCAAACACATCCTTGATATTTATCTCCAAACCCTCAATTACCCTCGACCTAACCACGCCCTCACCTTCTGCTAAGGAAAACACCTCGTAGCCGTCCCCTTCAATGCAAAAAACCTCTATGGTTTCAAGTTCAGGTATAACAATCCAATACTCAGCCACCCTAAACTGTTCGTATATCTTTTTCTTGGTTACGGTATCTTTAGTAACCGAACCCTTAGATACTATTTCACACACCATATCCGGCACGCCTCTTATATAATCCTGAAAGATTCCCATATTCTCTTTCCTGATGAATAAGATATCAGGTTGCAACTTCTGCACACCCTCTTTAAGAATAACGTCAAGCGGGGAAAAATATAAATTCCCCGTTCTTTTACTCCTCAAATGATACAGGATAATATCAACTATCCTCATGCTGATTGCCTGATGCCTTCCAAACGGACTTGGCCCCATAACCTCCACCCCATTGATTATTTCCGTCAAATCAAAGTCTGTATCTGATACTTGTGTCTCCATATGATAATTTAAACACAAGGAGTTGTGTTTTAGCAACTGCTGCACCAGGGCAATCGCATTAGAAATTGCCTCACTTATTTCTGTCATTCCGGCTTGTCCGGAATCGTCCCTTAAATGGTTGTTTCATGATGATTTT
>NZ_JBJUSG010000024.1:0-31695 GCF_046044395.1 Candidatus Magnetominusculus dajiuhuensis
AGGTGTGTGCCCTAGCTCCATAGGATTTTCACGGTAAAGCAGGAATCCAGTCTTTCAGAAAACGGTGTAAGGACTGGACTGCCGCTCGTAGGCTGGACTGACAGACTTGAAAAAACATAGTTACTTTTATGAACGCAACTTGGTATTAACTGTACACAGGGCTGGAAATACGCAATAACCGTCCATGGTAAACAGTATAGCGTTGTCTTGCATCCTGACATGGAAGGCAGCGGTTTTTGGGTAAAATGTCCTGAGCTTAATGTTGTCTCTCAGGGTGAGACAGTCGAAGAAAGTCTTAATATGATTGCAGAAGCCGTGGAGCTTCATCTTGAGGAAGCAGAAGGTACCCAAGGTGAGCCGCATAGTGGGTATTACGCAGCGCATAGACAAAACCGTTAGGACGATGGCCTTAATCGCCTGAAACACATACAAATCCCGCAGATTAATTACTACTTAAACATATCGCGAATGTTTTGCCGGAACTTCCTGACGGTCTCAATTGTTGATACGGCGTATGGCTTTGTCGCCGGGGGGACCTTCTCTTCCAGCGCGTCGGTCATGTCCATAAATAAGTTAAACGTACGTCTTAGGAATACTATGAATATATCGAACATCGTCGTCGCTATCAAAAACATCGTCAACATCAGCAAAAAAAGCACAATAAGATACCACGGGCTTATCCTGAGTATCTCAAAGAATGTCTTGCCCCCTATCTCACCCCATTTTAAGAAGGTATTTTCCCATGAGTCGTGGAAAAATTCTGCATAAAGCACCGCCCCCGATATTATTCCTAACATTCCGGGAATAGCGTCAAGCGACCCTTCCCCTAGCGCCCCGGCCGCAGTCCCCGGACAATATCCCAATATCGCAATAGCCGCGCCAAACATCAGCCCCCCGATTATCTGAGGCACTATTACGGTCTTTGGCACGTGAAGCTCAAAAACCCCCGCGTCTTTAAATATAAAAAGCATCAAAACTGATATCATTAAAATAGGCGTACCCACACGAAACACCGTAAAATCCTGAAGCCGAAACAGACCGCTTACGATGTCATATTTGCAGAGACGTGACTTCTGTAAAACAACGCCAAACAGTAACCCAAGTATGAGTCCTCCATAGAGGCTCGTCGGCCCCTTGACCGCCTCAATCGTGCCAGCGTCAAACGTCTGGGCTAATCTGCCAACTAACTCCTTAATCGTAATCAACTCTACCATATCAGTCCTTCCTCACCGCTATAACCCTTGTCCTGTAAAATAAAAACGTCGTAACCACGCCGCCAACCCATAATGACATCATAAAAATAAACCCCGCCGGTGCCAATTGCACCACCCCTGAAATCAGAAGACCGCTGACACAACCACCCGCTATTCTTGCCGCAAATCCCATCACTACACCGGCGGCAAAGGCCCAAAACCACCTCTTCGCAACCGATTTCCCCTTAGAGAAACTCCACAGATACGGCACAACATTCAGCTTAAAATCCCCCGAATACCTCGAAGACAAAAAACTGCCTATCGTAGTCCCAAGTATCAGGGCCATCGTCCAGTCAATCACGGGTTCATACACACCCCAGTAGCTTACCTTCTCGGCATGTACAGGATATATGAGCGACTCACACATTGAACCCACCGCCGTAAAACCCCTCGTTATCCCCAAAGGCCTGTCAGACAGATAGAACGAAAGCACCTCCACCAGACCAAAGGCTATCCCCGCCGGAATAGGCCACCACCTCTTAGGTTTACACGTGGCAATAAAAAACAGAGACCCCAGAAGCGGCCACCCGCTGTTTAAAAAAACCGTAAACGCAAACCCTAATATCAGCACCGACCACCATCTCGGCCTTACTACAAGTATTATAGACAATGCGACCATCACCGGCCAGCCGCTCTTTATAATAATCGCTATCACCGCGCACGCCGCCATGACAAGGGCACCCAAGGCAAGACGGGCACTCGGCTGCATTGGAGGAACTTTCATCTAAACCTTACCCCTTCTCATCTAAACCTTACCCCTTCAAGTATATATTTTTTATGTATCATGACCAGACTTCAGGGCGGACACCTCTGCCCGCCCGGCTACAATCAAAAACTGCCACCACTACCATTTGGCTATCGGCAAGTTGTCCTTGTCCTTAAATGACCCTAAAGAAATCATAACCAAATCAACGAAATACCATAAACCAAAACCACCCATCGTCAACATCATCACAATCCCCGTACCGACCTTATTGCAATAGAACCTGTGTCCACCTAACCATCCCGTCAGAAAACATAGTATCAGGGCTATCAGACGGCTCTTTGGGGACTCATCTGTAAGAGTCTTTCCTGCTGACATATTTTCTCTCACCTCCTATCAGTAAAGTTTATCCGGCAAAGTTTATCCGGCAACGGCCTATTCGCCCGACACCAGCGTACACTGGCGCGTATAGGTGCCGAATATGCTGAGATTCTCTTTATTAACCGTATAGACGTTCTTAATGCCGCCATCTTTCATAGCCGTCTCAATGCTGCCGTTGCCAATTGAAATTGCCCCGAAAAACGAATGAATACATCCCCTTCCCGCCTTCGTCCCGTTTTGAGCCGTCCCCATACTCACCGGCATCGTGGTGTCCGTATAGACCCAGCCTACCGGCCCGTCGGCCACAAATCCGCACCCAGCCAACAAAAGGAGCATCATGGCAATTATGGCTATTAACGTCACCACCCTTACGATACGCTTTGCTGTCATAATATCAATACCTCCTAAAATGATTAATTGATCTCCTGCCGTTAATAATATACCAAAATCTTCAATTTGTCAATTACTTTTGCCAGCCATTGAGATTCAGGCAATTAATCAATGCCACTGCCGCAGGCAATCCGGCTGCATCTGGTTTCCCCTTGCATCCTAAACCCAAAATTCAGGATACCTGCGGTTGCCGGGTATGTTGTTGACGATAAGGGCAACTACAAGCATAACGGCCGCCCCCGCTCCAACGGGCATCAACGCGTATAAAAACCCGAGGTCGTGGATGTTCTTCCCGCTTATGACGGCAATAAGGGCTGTAGCGCCGCCCGGTGGGTGCAGTGTCCTGGTGGCGTGCATTAATGCGATTGCGGTTGAAACAGCAATCGCCGAGGCCAGCCATAAATTATCGTGAAGTACCTGATATGAGGCCACGCCTACTAAGGCCGAGAGCATGTGCCCACCCATCAGATTCCTCGGCTGAGCCAGCGGGCTTTTCGGTGCCCCGTAAAGGAGCACTGCCGAGGCACCAAACGACCCCACTAATAATATTTTATCAGTGCCGCCAAGTATATTGTAATTTATGAAGGCCACTACCCCAATGCCGCAAAAAGCGCTTATCCACGACCAGAGAATCTCACTCACCCCGGCCCTCGGCGGCGATTTCGACGCACCTTTCATTTTTTCAAAATATTTCATCATACCGCTCATACCCCACCTCAAGCCTATTGTATTATTATACCCGCCCAAAACGCAAGAATTATTGCGGGGGCTGCGCTGTATTTGTTATTGTGTTTGGTGTATAATCGCCGTTGATACAAATGAAAAAAAATAGGATCGCAATATTAAGGAGTTTTTGGTATCTAAGCCACAAGCTCAGGAGATTGTTAAGCAGATGGGCCTTGCGGTTTTTAGTGAACAGACACAGCGTAACTATGTTAACCGCTATGTTTATAGGGGCGGCAAGCGCAGTTTCAGTAATCATATTTCGCAAGACCTTAGATTTAATGAAAATGTACCTGCTTGAAGACGGGCAGAGGCTTCTCGGAGTTGGAGAGACTTTACAAAGCAGGATACTCCTTCCACTTATACCCGCCATCGGGGCGGCCCTGTTGATTCCCCTGTCAAAAAGATTTCCCGGTGAGGTTAACGGCTACACATTCCCCAAATTTCTTGCAAGGGTAAATGTCAAAGGGGGCGCGATAGGCATAAAGACCGTTTTGTTACGAATCATTGCACCATCAATAACCATAGGCTCCGGGGGGTCAGCGGGCGTGGAAGGTCCGGCGGCGGTAATTGGCGGCGGGATTGGTTCAATAGTGGGACGCTGGCTGGGATTTTCTGAGAAACAGAGGACTCTTTTTGTCGCTGCGGGGGCAGCCGGGGCGATAGCGGCAATATTTAACGCCCCTATAGCCGGCGTGATGTTTGCGCTGGAAATAATCCTGTTGGGCAACTACGAAATTACCTCATTCGGGGCGTTGGTAGTATCGGCCGCGATAGCCACTGCCATCTCACAGTCTTATTTTGGCAATGAACAGGTTTTTATTGTGCCTGAACATGTTTTTACAGGTCTTTCAGAGACTCCAATATTCCTTCTTTTCGGTGCCTTTATAGGTGTTATCGCAGTTTTTTTTATAAAAATATTCTATAAGATCAGCGATGTATTCGATAGTCTTGCGATAAACCCGTTTTTAAAGCCGGTGTTAGGCGGGGTTATTGTTGGGATAGTTGCGATTTTTTTCCCTCAGGTAATGGGTGATGGTTATGGGCATATTACAGAGGTGCTGGCCGGACGCTCAGGGGTGTTGCTTTGTCTGGCCCTGGTGTTTTTAAAGATATTTGCCACGACTATGACGCTTGGATCGGGGTCGGCGGGCGGCGTGTTCGCGCCGTCGCTTTTTATTGGCGCTATGGCCGGGCGGACTTTCGGGGCTGCGTCTCAGTATGTTTTCCCTAATTTTTCCTCTGCGCCGGAGTTCTACGCTATGCTTGGCATTGGGGCATTCTTATCTGCCGTAACACACGCGCCCCTGACCGGCATGTTTCTCATGCTTGAGATGACCCAAGGCTATAAGGTTATTATTCCGGTGATGCTTACCACTGTTACTGGTGTGTTTGTGGCAAAAACACTCTTAAAAGATTCCATTGATACATTCTCTCTTTCGCGCCAGGGCATAGACCTTGTTACCGGAAAGGAGATTAATGTCATGGAATCTCTTAAAGTCAGGGATATAATGTCAAAAGATTTCATAACGATAAGAGAAATTGAGCCTATTAAAATTGTCCATGATTTAATTATCGCGGGCAGTGGGCTTTGTTTTCCAGTCGTAAATGGTCAGGGCGGCCTTAAGGGAGTAATCACGGTTGACGATATAACAAGGGTTTTCTCGGAAGAGTACATTCAACAAATAGTAACGGTTGGGGAGCTTACCACTGAGGATATACCCGTTGTGACGGGTTATGATACCTTGCGAAGGGCGTTTGAGTGTTTTTCTATTGCCGACCTTGAGGAACTGCCCGTAGTAAATAATCCTCTGAATAAGGGCGAAATTATAGGGATGCTAAAAAGAGGTGCCGTAGTGTCGGCCTACAACAGGGAAATAATGAAAAGACAATCTGACTAAAGCGTGATTTCATAAAGTTTGTATGTCAAACCAGAAACAAAACATGGCTGTTTGCCCGTCCTCAAAAGAAACATTAATTGCCGCAGCCACACGCCTTATGGTACAATAATATTAAGCGATGGAGGCGAACTGATGAGAATGGCCGTTCATACAGTAGTATTGATATTATTACTTTCGGTGATGTGCCCACCCTCATGGGCAGCCACGCGGGAGGTGTCTTTCACCCAGCAGGACAGAGACCGGCTTATTCGCCTTGAGGTGCGCCTTGATGAAGGGTTAAAGCGCCTGGAGGAAGGGTTAAAAAATACCAACCAGCGCATGGAGGAGGGGTCAAAAAGTACTAACCAGCGCATGGAGGAGGGGTTAAAAAATACTAACCAGCGCATGGAGGAGGGATTTAAGAGTCTAAGCCAGCGCATGGAGGAAGGATTCAGGAGTACCAACCAGCGGATTAACGACTTATATGGACTGCTAAATGTGCTCATATATGTAATGCTGTGTGGCATGATTGCGATGGTGGGGTTTGTATTATGGGACAGGCGCACCACGCTTGCCCCTGTTGTCAGGAAAATCAAGGAAATCGAAGCACGCAGTGAAAAAACAGAAAATGCCCTGAAAGAACTCGCCCTCAGAGACCCAAACGCCGCCGAGGCCAATAAACGCGTCGGCCTTTTGTGATAGTAGGGTTTATGACATTTCTTTACACTAAAATACCTTGACTTGGTTTTTGCCCGATTTTTTTGCCGTGTAAAGGGCGCGGTCTGCCCCGGAAATCAACCATTGAATGGTTTTGGACTTATCCGGTATCGCTCCCGCAATCCCAATGCTTACGGTAGTTTTCTTTGACTGGGCAAATCTGATGTTCAGGTCACATACGTTTGTGCGCATCGTCTCACCAATAATGGCCGCCCCATCCAATGTCGTATTTGGAAGTATGCTGACAAATTCCTCACCACCATAGCGTGCGATAAAATCTCCGGGGCGTCTCAGTGCGTCACTTAATGCCCCTGCCACCCGCCTCAGACACTCATCCCCGGCGGGATGGCCCTCCATGTCGTTAAACTGCTTAAAAAAGTCTATGTCCACTATTATCACCGATATAAAACTATGCTCTCTGAAGGCCTTCTTCCATTCCTGGTCGGAGTAGTCATCAAAATATCTCCTGTTTGCCACCCCCGTAAGTCCATCTATATAAGACAGATTGGTGAGGATTCGGTTGGCCTCCTTAAGCTGGCGTGTCAATGCCTCCAGTTCTATCTCACAGGCCTTACGCCTGTCCATCTCCTGTTTCAGGCTCAGGGCCAACCCTATACGGGCGCGCAGCTCTATCACCTTTACCGGCTTTGTAATATAGTCTATGGCCCCAGCCTTAAAGACGTTTTCAAGCGATACAGCGCTCGTATCGTCCGTCAGCATTATTATGGGTATATCCTTAAACCATTGGTCAGACTTTATCTTCTGGCACGCCCCGACACCATCAAGCCCTGGCAAGCCTATATCCATAAGTATAAGCTCAATGTCTCTGTTTACAGTGCCGCCCTTCTTACTCAGTCCTATAATATCTATTGCCTCTTCGGCAGAACCCGCAAGCATGACATTCTTATAGCCCATTTTCTCTAAGAACCGGTTCAGAAGCAGCGAAATATCCTCTGAATCCTCGACTACCAATATCGCCACAGTCCCCCCTACTGATAAACCGTTTCCAGCCTGTTGAGATAATCGCCGAGCGCGGCGACGTGTTTTTTTATTTCCTCGTAGTTTTTCTCTTTTGCGCCACGCTCAATGGCCATCCCTGTATCGGTAATGAAGTCAAATCCATACCCGCCACCAGAGCCTTTTAACTGATGTCCAATCACACGAATCGCCTCAAACTCCCCTGAATCAATGGCGGCGTTCATCTTTTCGATGTCGCCGCGCCTGTTGATAAGATAGCCCGGTATCAGGTCAGCAAGCTCACTGTCAACAGTGACGATTATCTTTTCTTTAGCCTCTGCCATCTGAGCCCTCCCCTGTTAGTTACGGCGCCACACCAACGGCATATAGTCTCTATATATTCTATGCCTTTGATTTATCTACGAGCTTACCTTTTTTCAGCCACGGCATCATAGCCCTGAGTTTGCCGCCGACTTCCTCTATCTGATGTGACTCTCCCTTTCGTGTCAGGGCATTGAACACCGGTTTGTTGGCGCGGCACTCTAAAATCCACTCGCGGGCAAAAACCCCCGATTGAATTTCCGCAAGGATTCTCTTCATTTCCTTCTTCGTTTCTTCGGTAATAATCCTCGGCCCACGCGTAATGTCGCCGTACTGGGCTGTGTTGCTTATGGAGTAGCGCATGTTGGCAATACCGCCTTCGTATATCAGGTCAACGATTAGTTTAACCTCGTGCAGACACTCAAAATATGCCATCTCAGGGGCATAACCGGCCTCAGTCAGGGTCTCAAACCCGGCCTGAATCAACGCGGTCAGACCACCACACAATACGGCCTGCTCTCCGAAGAGATCTGTCTCGGTCTCCTCTCTGAAGTCAGTTTCGATGACGCCCGCCCTGCCCCCTCCGATTGCGCTGGCATATGCCAGTGCCACATCCTTAGTGTCTCCGGACGGGTTCTGATGTACAGCGATGAGGCACGGCACACCACCACCCTTTACATATTCGCTCCGCACAAGATGCCCCGGACCTTTTGGGGCCGCCATGAACACGTTTACATCCGCCCTCGGCACTATCTGCCCGAAGTGAATATTAAAACCGTGGGCAAAGGCCACATATGCTGATTTCTTTACGTGTGGGGCTATCTCGTTATTATAGATATCGGCCTGATACTCGTCGGGCAGGAGGATCATTATCACATCGGCCATTTTCGCCGCTTCAGATGGCAGCATGACCTTAAAGCCCGCCTCCTCGGCCTTATTCCAACTGCCGCCCTGTCTAATCCCTATGGTTACGTCCATGCCGCTTTCCTTTAAATTATTCGCGTGGGCGTGGCCCTGGCTGCCATAGCCCATTATGACTATCTTCTTTCCCTTCAATACGTCTAAATTGGCGTCCTTGTCATAGTAAATCTTAATCATGAAAAAAAACCTCCTGGTACATAATCGTTAACAGCCTTCTCAGGCGTTTATTTGTGCATTTATGAAGCGCTCCAATGAGGCGCTATCGTTTACGCCGTATATTGCCACATTTGAAACAATACGTTTTATCAGGCCGCCTAAAACGGTGCCTGGCCCGACTTCGACAAACACCTCCACATCCATACCGGTGATCGTCCTTATTGAGTCCTCCCACAGCAGGGGACTATTGAGCTGCCTGACAAGCGAGGATTTTATCTTCTCCACCGTGCCCAGCACAATGGCGTCGGAGTTATTAACAACAGGGATTTCAGGCTTATTAAATGAAATGGTCTCCATATACGCGCCAAGTTTCTCCGAGGCGCTCATCATCAGCGTACAGTGAGACGGCACACTTACCGCAAGGGCAACCGCGCGCCGCGCGCCTTCCTGTTTGGCAAGCCTTATGGCCTCCTCAACCGCCGGCTTCTCGCCCGCTATCACTATCTGCTGCGGACAGTTATAGTTTGCCGGTGATACATAGCCCGACGTGGAGTTCGCACAAATCCTGTCAACTACCTCTCTGTCCAATCCAATTATGGCGGCCATCAGGCCCTGCCCTTCGGGAACTGCCTCCTGCATAAAATGTCCCCTTTTTTCGGTAAGCACAACGGCATCCTTTAGGTGCAGCACACCGGCTGCCACAAGAGCTGAGTATTCGCCCAGGCTATGCCCTGCCACTACGTCTGGTTTTATGCCCTTCAGCCGCAGCACCGTAAACGCGGCTATACTTGTAACTAAGAGACAGGGCTGCGTGCGAAAGGTCTTATTAAGCTCCTCTTTCGGGCCGTTAAAACAGAGGGCGGAGATGTCATAGCCGAGGGCGTCAGAGGCCTCTTTATAGACCGCCCTCACCTCGTCGTACTTTTCATAGAACTCCAGCCCCATCCCTATGGCCTGGGAACCCTGTCCGGGAAAAACGAATGCGGTTCTCTTTCTCATACACCTCTGTCCCCTTTTATCTTTTTTATCGCTAACGGGATGATTTGATAGATATCGCCTACGATGCCATAGTTGGCTATATTAAATATCGGGGCCTCAGGGTTTTTGTTTATCGCTATGATGATATCTGACGACTGCATCCCCACCATGTGCTGCACAGCCCCTGATATTCCACACGCGATATATATCTTTGGGCAGACTGTCTTACCTGTCTGGCCGACCTGGTGGCCGTACTGAATCCACCCCTCATCAACCGCCGCCCTTGACGCCCCAAGTGTGCCGCTCAGAAGGTCGGCAAGTTCTTTGAGCATCTCAAATCCCTTTGCGCCTCCAAGCCCGCGTCCACCTGATACAACCACCTCGGCGTCCTGCAGGCTTATATTACAGTACGAATCCTCCTTTACCACATCCACAACCTTTGTGCGCGATGCCTTAACCGGCTTATTTATTCTGATAATCTCTCCCTTTCTCTCTGTGTCATAGGAGCCTTTTTTCATTACCTTAGGCCGTACTGTGGCCATCTGCGGCCTTGTGTCCGGACACATAATAGTGGCCATGATATTTCCCCCAAAGGCCGGCCTGATGGCAAGGAGGTTTCGTGTCCCATCTTCTATTTCCAGAGACGTGCAGTCTGCCGTCAGTCCCGCGTGAAGGCGCGCTGCCACGCGCGGGAAAAAAGACCGTCCCACGGCGGTTGCCCCGGCGAGGACTATCTCCGGCTTGCGCTCAGTTATTATACCTGACAGCAGCTCCGCATATGGTTCGTCGTTAAATCTCGTCAGAGCAGCGTCATCACATAAGAAGACGGTATCCGCTCCCCATTTTATGAGTTCCTCAGCCTCCCCTTCCACAGCGCCAAAGAGCGCCGCACTCAGTGGGACTGAAAGCGTATCCGCAAGCCTCCTGCCAGCCGAAAGAAGCTCAAACGCCACATGGGCTACATGCCCATCCCTCTGCTCAGCAAACACAAGCACACCCTTATAAGAGGCTATATCCCCCTGCTTAACCTCCGCTGGAGAATCGTTATATTCTTTAATCGCACCCTCCGGGCACGCGCTCATGCAGGCGCGGCAGAGCTGGCAGTACTCATTTATAAAGGCCTTTTCGCCCTCATCAGACATCACTATCGCGTCGTACGGGCATGAGGAGATACATGTCTGGCACCCCGTGCATAGCCCCCTGTCCACCTTAATCTGCATGGTTACTCCTTATGCGCCCTGTTATTAAATACATTTAACTGCCTTCAGTATGGAAATCAGCTCATCTGTTTGTTCTTCCGGTGAGCCGCCGATGACAATCCTGTCTTTTTTCACCTCTGGGGCGAAGATATTTTTTACCCGTGTCGGAGAGCCATTCAATCCGAGATTGTTCTCGCTTAGTGAGAGTTCTTTGTGGGTGAGCTTTTTGATTTCTAACTTCTTTGCCCGCATCTTTCCCTTTAGTGACGGCATCCTCGGTTGATTTAACTCCTTGACCACCGTGAGCAGGACCGGAAGCGACGCCTCCACTATGTCGTAGCCCTCGTCCATCAGCCTTCTCACCGTTATGGAATCGTTAGAGATGGATGTAATGCCGCTGACGTATGAGATATGTGGAATGTCCATAAATTCAGCGATGGCCGGCCCGACCTGCGCCGTATCGCCGTCAATGGCCTGTTTGCCGCATAGCACTATGTCAGCGCCTATAAGTCTTATCGCCGCCGCCAGCGTATAGGCGGTTGCCCATGTGTCCGAGCCGGCAAAGGCCCTGTCGGTGAGTAAAACCGCATCGTCGGCACCCATCGCAACGGTCTCTTTCAACGCTGTTTCGGCCTGTGGCGGCCCCATTGTCAGCACTGTCACCTCCGCTTCCAGCGAATCCTTAATTGAAAGGGCTGCCTCTACGGCGTGCAGATCATAGGGGTTTATTATGCTTGGCACACCGTCGCGAATCAACGTGTTTGTCTGCGGGTTTATCCTCACCTCGGCGGTGTCGGGCACCTGCTTTATGCAAACAATGATTTTCATGTTCACTTCTTCCTTGAGAACTCTTTAATCAGGCTCTGGCAGATGACGTTTCTCTGTATCTGGTTGGTGCCCTCATATATCTGGAGAATCTTGGCGTCACGCATCATCTTCTCAAGAGGATAGTCTCTCATATACCCGGAGCCGCCCATCACCTGAAGGGCGTCCGTCGTCACCCTCATGGCAACATCTGTGGCAAACGTCTTGGCCATTGCGGAGTCCTTTGTAATGTCCTTTGCGCCGCTGTCCACATAACGCGCCACGCTGTAAACCAGCGCCCTTGCGGCCTCTATCTGAATCGCCATGTCGGCCAGCATGTGCTGGATGGCCTGAAAACTTATGATTGGTTTTTCGAACTGCACACGGTTGCGGGCAAACATCCCCGCCTCCTCAAACGCCCCCTGGGCAACCCCTACGCCCTGCGCCCCTACCCCTGTTCTTGACTGGTCAAGCGTCTTCATAGCGACAATAAAACCCATTCCGTCGCGGCCAAGGATGTTGTCTTTTGGCACGTGGCAATCGTCAAACACGAGTTCACATGTGGCCGATGCCCTTATGCCCATCTTCTTTTCCTTCTTTCCAAACATAAAGCCCGGTGTGCCCTTTTCCACTATCAGTGCGGAGGCCCCACGCGCCCCGCGTGTCTTGTCCGTCATCGCTATGACCGTATAAATGTCGGCCTCGCCACCGTTTGTTATCCACTGCTTCGTGCCGTTGAGCACATATTCGGTGCCGCTTTTGGTGGCCGTCGTCTGAATGCCTGCGGCGTCGCTACCGGCATTGGCCTCTGTAAGGCCAAAGGCCACGAGTTTTTTTCCTGAGGCGATGTCAGGCAGATATTTCTTCTTTTGCTCCTCAGTCCCAAACAATAGTATCGGATACGTGCCAAGGGCGTTGGCGGCATAACTGGTCGAAACGCCCAGACACGCCCTGCTCAACTCCTCAACGGCAAGACACAGCTCAAACGCCCCCTTGCCAAGCCCGCCGTACTCCTCCGGTATGAACAGCCCGAACATGTCGGCCTGCGCCAGCAGCTTGATTATCTCTGTTGGAAACTGCTCTTTCTCGTCAAGTTCCGCCCGGACAGGGACAATTCTCTCCTCCGCTATCTGGCGCGCCGTATCTCTTATCATCTGCTGGTCTTCGCTTAAAAAATAATCCATGTCTGCCTCCAATCCTCTTTTAAATTATACTCCAATTTTATCAGATTTTCTTAATTTTTGTTAAACAATCGTACCAACTATTATTTATCAGCCGCTCACATCCATATGCCTTATCAACAGAGACGGGCTTCCTATCTTGCCATAAAATCTCAGGTCACTGCCGACTGCCTCCACATCCTTAAACATATCAAGGAAATTTCCAGAAATGACGGCCTCCTTCACCGGATACGCCTTCTTACCACCTTCCACCCACATACCGCTTACGCCGACTGAAAACTCCCCTGTGATGCGGTTTGCCATGTGTACGCCCATAGCGTCGGTGACAAACAGACACTCACCGGCCTGCGAAAACATCTCATCAACTGTCATAACCAACGCCGACGAGGTCGGTTCTATGTATAAATTTGACACCCCCACGGTCGGCATCCCTGAAATCCCGCCCCTTTGGGCGCTTCCGGTTGATACCCCTCCCCCTTTTGACGCGGTATAGAGATTATACAAAAACCCCTTCAGCACACCGTCCATCACAAGGGCATTCCTCTGTGATGGCACCCCCTCGCCGTCAAACGGACGGCTTCCGGCCTTGCCCTCAAGGAGCGCGTTATCAATAATGTTCAGCTTATCTGAGACTATCTGTTGAGAGAGTTTCCCTGCCAAAATAGATTTCCCCTTCTGGACATTCTCCGATGAAAACGAAGACGCCAAAAGACTAAGAAAATCAGCCGCCACAGAGTTCTCTATTACTACCGGTACTTTTACTGATTTAAAAGTCTTTGCATTCAGGAGTCCCAGCGCCCGCTCTGCCGCACCAGCTCCTACCCTCTTTGGAGATATGGCCGAGAGAACCCTGTCGTACTCATACTCCCACCCTATCTGGCTGTCGCCCGATGACTCAGCCATCGCCATCGCCGAAAGCGTACACGACGTAAAGCGATACCCACCACTAAGCCCCTCCGTATTGGCAATATATAGCTCGCCTGATGAGACAGAGGCCGACGCCTTTCTTACCTTTTTTATCCTGTCATCAAGCTCTAAGGCGGCGCGCTCGACATCCAGGGCCATATCCACGATGTCCGCCTCTGCCACTGCGGCGGCCGCATCATCATATATCATCACGCCCTCGTACTGACCGCCATTACCGCGAAATGACCAGTGTTCGTCTTCCTCTGTGAACATGGCGGTTGCCGCGGCCATGTCAACGGCCTCCCGCCATTTTGATACGTCGTTCGTATAACTAAACCCGTGCCTCTTGCCGTCTATAACCCGTATTGAAAGCCCGGAGGACTCCGCCCTTTCAAGGGCGTCAACCGTGCCCTCTCTGGCCTCCGCGGTTATGTTTCGTGCCGAGGAATAAAAGACCTCGCTTTTTAAACCTTTCCTTGAGGAAAGATGGCTTAATATATTGTTAATTAACTCTTTATCTATTTCCATCTTTATCTATTTCCATAATTGCTCAATCTTCATAGTACGTAGCCGACGCCGATTCGGACTCCCATACCGTTACCGCCGTGAGCCTGACGGTCTCCTCGATTATCTTCTTTTTCATGGAGTCATAAATCCATCTGGCAATGCTCTCTGACGATGGGTTAATCTCCGTAAATGGGAACAAGTTGTTGAGAAACGTATGGTCGAGCTGGTCTGTAACCTCCTTGGCATATCGTTTGAGGTCGTGGAAGTCAACGGCGATGTCTATTTCGTTTAGTCTTTCGGCCTGGATATAGACCTGAATACGCCAGTTGTGGCCATGGAGGTCCTCGCACTTGCCCTTATAGTTTCTCAACTGATGCGCTGCACAAAAACCCGATTCTATCATTAGTTCATACATATTTTCTCAATCCCCTCTTTAGGTTCATCCCGAATGTTTTAGTGTAGCCACGTAGGGGAGATTTCTGAAGTTATCGTTATAGTCCGTACCGTAGCCCACGATGAACTCATCAGGGATTTCAAAACCGGCGTACTCAACGTCGACCTCTACTAAGCGGCGCTCCTTCTTATCTAATAAAACACATATTTTCAGTGAGTTTGGTGACTTATCTAACAGTTTTTCTTTAATATAACTAAGGGAAATCCCCGTATCAATAATGTCTTCAATAATGATGACGTCTCTGCCGGTTACCGGTATTCTTGTATCAATGTGTATATTGACCTTTCCGGTTGTAGTCGTGTCCTCGTAGCTTGAGGAGACGATGAAGTCCACAATCAGCGGTACGCGAATCTGCCTGACGAGGTCTGAATAGAACATAAAGGCGCCCTTTAATATTCCGACGGCCAGGATTTCCTTTCCCTTGTAGTCGGCATTAATCCTGTCGGCAAGCTCCTTAATCCTTGCCCTGATTTGTTCTTCGGTCAGCAGGGTCTTACCGATTACCATCGGCACCCTCACCTTCCACCCTCAGGACTTTGTCTTTAAAATCCCCGTTGGTAATCATTTTGATGGTGCGGTTGAGGGCCTCGCCGTCCATAGACTCAAGGGTGAGCATAACACGATAGTCGGCGTTACGCATGACGGGGTATGAGCCAATCTTGACGTCTTTGTTTTCGGCGACAATAACATTTAAAGACGGCGCTATCTCGGATTCGTACTCGGTTATATAAACCTTCGTTAACAAAATCGGCAGTTCACTGGACAAAACCTGCTCCAGCACTTTAAATTTATCTCTGAACAGCTCCGGCTGTCCGGGCAGTATATACACGTTTTTAAATTGAATAATGGGGAATTTAATTGAGGCGTGTTTGATGAGTTCTGAGCCAGCGGGGACTTCCGCCATTTTCAATCTCTCCGGCGTGAGTTTGTCGCCGTAGTGGCCGACGAGAATTGCCTTTAAATCGCCGTGGATGGCTATGTCAACGCCAAACCCTTTTGATATGCCCTCGATTGTAACGTCATCGTGCGTAGGGCCGAGGCCACCCGATGTAAAGACATAGTCGTATCGTCTGGAGAAATTTATTGTCTCGGCGGCGATCTCACCGACATCGTCAGAGATGACAGAGATACGCCGGACGTCAATACCTTTCAGGCGCAGCCCCTTTGCGGCAAATGAAGAGTTGACATCCTCAACCTTGCCGGACAGGACTTCGTCGCCAATAATAATAATACCAGCCGTCTTAAGCATTACTTTAAGAAATCATCTCCTCGCTTTTCCAAACAAACGATTGCGGGGCATCTCAAGCCACACCCGCCGGAGTTATATATTACTTCAAGCCGCAAATTAAAATCAATATGCAATGGGCAAATTTCAGGGGATAATCCCCCGTCTTGGCGATAGATAAAACGTGTACGTGATTACGGGTTGAAGGGGGGTTACCCCCCTTCGTCTTTAATCCTTTCAGGCGTCATGGGATTGGTTTAGAAATATATAAAAAA
Organism: Candidatus Magnetominusculus dajiuhuensis; assembly: GCF_046044395.1. Lineage (NCBI taxonomy): Bacteria > Pseudomonadati > Nitrospirota > Nitrospiria > Nitrospirales > Nitrospiraceae > Candidatus Magnetominusculus > Candidatus Magnetominusculus dajiuhuensis. Next base: position 15,932 of record NZ_JBJUSG010000024.1, read on the forward strand.
ATATTCAACTTAGACATTGACAAATCAGGATTCCATCAGGTAACATCATAAGAGAAGGGTCGGCTAATGACCTATATGCAGCAGCAATGTTTATGTGGTAAGATGAGATAGTGGAGATAACTGGATAATGAGAAGATATGTTTAATCCTAAACAAAAGCTCTCTGGAGCCATAGTGTTTGCATCGGTGTTTCTCGGAAGCTTTATGGGTGCCGCAATAGCTCTGGTTACAACGCCGAAATCCGTAGTCGACGGGATTCAAGGCAAGTTGAAGGACACCATTGGCGCATTGGAAGAGAATGTCAGCGACCAGGTTGACAACGCTACTATAATGGTAATCGAAAATACCACAAGGCTCGTCGCTAAAACACAAAACAGCATAGAAAAGGCAACATCCATCGTCGGTACGATTAAAGATAAATATCTGCCCATGCTAAAAAAAAAGTAGTCTGGCCGTTCACCCAACAACCAGCTCTGATGAATTAGTGACATTGGCACTCTCTTTTTAAGGATTAACGACGAAGGGAGGTAACCCCCCTTCACCCCTATTTTCGCGTATGTTTTGTCTATTGAGTTTGGGCTGCCGCCGTTGGCGGCTTCGGCAGTCTATGGTGTACCTGAAAGGGTTTTAACATGTCTGGCGTGATGTTATCAAATCTTAACACCTCCCCGCCGTAGAGCCTGACAAAATTCCTCGCCTTTTCCTCATCCAGAAATGGCATAAACGGGTCGCCCATCGCTCCTGACTTCTTTGCGTCACAGACATAGTACGCCCTCTTCGCATCTATCCACTTCGTCTTCCAATTCGCATCGCCCATGTCGTTTGTATATATGGCCGCGATATTCTTAGGCGTATCAGGTTGCCAATAGTACGTAAACATGTCCATCGTCCCGCAAAATACGTCATATTTCCCATCAGTATAATGGATTTGTCCCTTCGCGCCGGGGAAATCCACAAGTATCATCCCGCACACCGCACACGCGTGCTTCCTCGTAAGCTCAACCGCCCCCACCGGGCGCTCCCTCTCACCGGAACACCCGCCACAAACCAGTACAAACAAACATATGGCCGTCGCTATCTTAAACAGTTTGTTATACCTTTTTTTTCCTAAGTTTTTTGTGGAGGCATATCCCCGCTATCAACACACCAAGTGACACAATTGGCGGGAAAACATACACCCGCAACGGCATCGGCGGCTCCATCATCAGGTAATACCACGCCGAGACCGCCCCCCTTGCGTTGCCATCCTCATCATTCTGCCCGTCATAGGCCGCCACGGCAAATGGTATAAATGTGCCCGCCTCAAACACAGGGTCGTCCTTCGCAGATTTAAGCTCCTTCTTAAAGACGACACTGTAAAGCCCGTCGTCATAGGACGCCATAACCGTTGCCTCCGGTTTTTCCTTAGGCTCTATTTTGTCCGGGCCCTTTGCCGTCATGGATGAGACCTTATCCTTGTCCGAGGCCCTCCACTGCCACAGGTTCACAGGGGCCTTCCCTGTGCCCATAAAAAAGTATGGCAGCTCTGTACCCTCTAACTTATTAATGGGGAATTGAATGCGTATTGAGTCGCTGGGTTTGCCATCGCTGCCATCGTTTGGCTTTTTATCTGTCCACTGCAGCAATATGGCCAGCTCCTTTGATGTATACAACCCCCTGACCCTGACATTCGTAATAACCGGCGTAAAGTCGCGCGTATCAAACATCAACTGTCCACCCATCGGTAAATCTAAATAGTCCACCGACTCCCACGCAGGGTCATTAGGCTTTGAGGGCAGCGTCTCTGTCTTTCTTACCTTCAGCGCCAGGCCCAGCTTCCTTGTCAGTTGGAGCGATTTAATGAAATGCGCAAGCGCCCATCTCTTGTCATCGGGCATTGAGTCCAGATAGGACGTCATCGGCGTGCCACTTAGGCCCACAGAGATTGTTCTATAAATGTCCTCAAGGCTTGAGCCGTTTCTCAGCTCCCATGGCTGGGTATAATTGGCAGGGGCAATGCCATAGCCCCAATCTGTTTTGAAATCCGCCTGCCAGCCCTTCTCACCATTTCCACGTCCGGCGGTGCCGTGGCACTCCACGCACTTGGCCGTCTTGAACAGTTCCTTCCCCTGGTCAATTATCTCCTTGCTTGCCTTGGGTGGGTTGCCTATGTTTATGGGCTTGGTTTCCATTGCAAACGTATCGGGAGCGAATGATTTTACGTGCCCTACGATTGCCTTGACCTCGGCGTCGCTGAATCTGCTCCACGGCGGCATCGAGGTGCCCGGGTTGCCGTTTCTTATGACCTTTGTGATGTCCGCGTCGGTAGGCGGGTCGCCAGAGGGGGTTGAACGAAATTTAAACGAGCCAAACGTAAAATCCCTCGGCTTGGGCAGTGAGACGTCCTTCGTAAAAGAATCGGCGTCGCCCTTATACCCATGGCACTGGGCGCACCAGCCATCATATATCTTCTTTCCCTCCGGGTTGTCGGCAGGCTTGTCAGCGCTGTACACCGAAACAGGGAAACACATCGCTATCAGAACCGCTATCAGAATCCTCATTCTTAAGAACCTCCTAATAAACATATCCATTACCAGCTCCTCGGCTTATTGCCTGTGGAGTCATAGATGAACATTATTACCTTCCAGACCTCTTCCTCTGTCAGGAAATCCTCAAATGAAGGCATCGCGGAGTTCCACGGCCCTGCCCCAGCCGGAAGCCCGCGCCATCCCTTTGATACCCTCCAGAAGATAAAGGACTCAGGCATCTGCGCTATCGTATCCGTTCCCCTAAACGGCAGCGGTACAGGATTATACGCCTGTGCCATGTGCCCCTTGCCATCGAGGTCATCGCCGTGGCAGAAGAAACAGTTCTGATAGTAAATCTTCTTTCCCTCTTCCACGTATTTGGTAAAGTTGGCGGCGTCTTTCCTCAGGGGATTTTCCAGCCCCAGCACATTCATGGTCTTGCCTCTGAATTCCATCTGCGACGGCGGCTCTGGATGCACTATCCTTCCAGAGACAGGCGGGTCATATGTAGGCTTCACCTTGACGTATGTCAGGTATCCGGCAAACAACGGCAGCCCTATGAACACAATTAGTACTCTCAGCAATGCCTTGTTGTCATCGGCAAACACCGCCCTCATCGGCTCAAGGAAGGCCTTAAATGTCTCCTCCTGTATCGAGAAATAGATAAAAAAGGAGAAAAAACTCATTGCCATGTACATCAGGATGACCTGCGAGGGCAGCGGAATCATTATGTACTCCGCGCTCTTAAGCAGCCCGTATATACATATCAATATCCCTATGAAATTAAAAAAAGGAGATTTTCTGATCACTGAACCAATTGAGATGACAAGTCCAATAATCGCTATGATTGGATATATCTTCAGCATTATCATTTGCCTCCTTTTTTCGCTTCTATCTTTATCTGCTCCTGCAGTGCCGGGATGGACTCAGGATAGCTTACGGTTACGTTTGCCCCCTTGCTCTGCAGAAATGCCGCAACGGCTATCAGCTCACCCTCGGTTAAGGATGTCGGAGGCTTATGCACCGGTGGCATCATGTTTTCAAATCCCTTTTGAACGTACTCGCCGGGATTTACCAGGGCCTCAAAGACATATGCCTCTGGTGTCATGTTTCGTTCCTTTGCGGATTTCACAATTTCAGCCCCTATGGTTGCAATTGCCGGTGCCCTCATGCCTGTCTCCTGCTTCATCGGGTGGCACACCATGCACTGGCCCTTGCTGAATATTATCGTCTCCCCTATGGTAATCAGCTCATCCTGGGTTATCCCCTTCTCTATCTTTATCGTCTTAGGAGGAAGCGATTGCGACTGAGGGAGGAAATAAAGCCCTATGAGGGCAAAGAAGATGTTTATCACTATCACGAATGTGAAGAGTTTTATTACGCCCCATTTCATGCCTTGGCCCCCCCTTGTCCGCCTTTCTTCTCCAGCTTCATTATCCCGTAAAATAACAACCCCATCAGGGCAAAAAAGATAACCGTCAGGATGGACGTTACCACAGCGGCAAACCCGTGCGTCGGCAAAAAGGCGTCTGGTGATGTGTCCTTTATTATCCCATATACGTGCCAGTACTGCCTGCCCCCTGACCTCATGTATCCCATCATTCCCATAAGCCAGGTAAACGTAACCGTTATTCCTATCAGGGCATACTGCGACCTTTCAGGCATCTTGCCCCACCTCGGCGGGCCTATTATCTTCGCGTTTTTAAACATCTTCGCATCCAGAATAAACAACGCCACGATGGACAAAAAGAATACACCAAACTGTATCGGCGACAGCACCTTTACCCTGACAGAGGCAGACACCATATAGCTGTAAACCCCTAAGGCAAGGACGGCTATCGTTGACCCCGCAACTATTATAATCCTCAGCGCGTTCCCAAACTTTGCCCACGACACGACGGATTCTTTGTTGCTCATCTTGAATATGGCAAAACTCAGAAACGTCACAAGGTAGGTTATCACGACGGCCGTGTTCTTTGCCGCCATGACGCCAAGATTGCCAAGCACAGGGTGGTATGTCCCCATTTTTCTTGCCTCGTCAAGGCTCAATGCTATATCGTGCGGCGTCAGCCATACCGCGTACCCCAGCAGCATCACGATGAAGAGGAACTTCACATACTTGAAATACCTCTCACCACCGGGCATTTTGTTCAGCGATATCCACAGGTAGTAGTTCACGAACATCAGTATAGCCCCGATTAGTATTGCCTGCATCACCCAAAGCCACGCGAAAAACCCGCCCATCAACTGAATACCCATCTGCTCGTTAAACGAATATATCTCAACGCCTAGCAGATACCCCACGCCGGGCAGGATAAGAGAAAACCCGATAGAAATCATCGCCGACGTATATCCCATCCAGTCATAATAGGCCCGGTCCTCATCCGTCTCAGAGACTATGAACCGGTACGCCGCATAGGATGCCGCGATACCGGCACCAAAGACCACATTGGCAACCAGCCTGTGTATAGACAGGGGAATCCACATGTGGGTCTTGATGGCGTGCCACCGGCTTATCAGCTCTCCCGTTTCTGACACCCCCCCCGGCGTTGTCATATATCCAACCCATGAGCTGGTTATCAGGAGCATCATAACACCCATTATGTTTAAGAGGCCGCCTATGGCAACGTGCGCCCCCTTGTTGTTTTTCATTTTGTGCCACGAATAGTAATAATAGTAACAGACCATTACCTCTACGTACATCACTACTACATAGAGCCACCACGTCGGCCCCAGTATTTTCATCATGTGGTCCATAAACTTTGGATATAGGACAGGAAGACTTATTAGTAGTATCGTCCCTATGGACGCGGTTATCGTATAGGCCAGCGTGAATAGCTTCGTAAAATCGTACGCAATACGGTCAAGCCTGTCGTCCTTGCGCCTCCAGCTCAGAAACTCCATCGAAACGGCAAAAATCGGCACACCCAGCACAAAGGCCGCAAAGTTCAGGTGCAACTGCGCTATTATCCACACCCACACCCTGCTCCCTATTACCGGGAAAACCCTGTAGCCGTCCTCTGAAGGCACCGGCAAGAGCCGACCTAATACAAACAGGAAAATAAAACCTATGCCAAGTAGCACGGTAAGTTTTATTACCCCTTTTGTCAAACCCTTCTTAACACTCACGTCAGCCATAATTATCTCCATAATGGGGGGCGGAGCCTGAATATTTCAAAGCCCGGCCCCCTCAGTCAGCTCTATTTTTTTGTAAACGTATGGTCAAGTGCGGTTGCCTGACCGGCCTTAACCTCTATATCCTTTGTAACCTCTCCAAAGCCCTCATGCCAAATCCTTACCTTGTATTTGCCGGGCAGGAGGTCTTTTATCTCGAAATCCCCCTTGGCGTCTGTTACGGTGGCGTAGGGGGTCTTGCTTGCATAGACATATGCCCTCATCCACGAGTGGGCATCGCACTGCACTATCTGGAGGCCGGCTACTTTAACGGGTTTCTCAATTGACTGGTCCTTGTTCGGCAACGCCAGATTATACACCGTCCTCTTTTTGCCTTCTCCAAGGATTACGCCCAAAGAGGTGTTGTGAAATATCGGGTCGCTGTTCTTTATGATATACTTTCCACCAACGTAAGCGATGGCGACAATCGGTACAAATTCGCACTTCTGGTTATCAATGACCGCGTCGGTCTTTGGAATGGCCTTTCCCTTTTCAACGTCTTCGACTACCACCAGCACGTTTTTCACTTCATTTGCAGCCGAGATGATGTACTCCTGTTTCGGGACTGACTTTCCGCAGACGGCCTCGTCTTTCTTAATATCCAAAACGGGGTCGGCAACTGGCCCTGATGACTTAATCTTCCCCTTAATCGAACCGCCGTCCTTTACGTCAACGACCTCATAGGGTTTCGAATCCGCAAACGCAAACAGCGGCAGTAACAACATTGTTACCAGTACACCAACAACGAGAAATACCTTTTTCATTAGCTCCTCCTGTGACAAACATCTTAATTATATTTTACAAAGACTGCATCGGCCTGACAATCAAGCCGCGGCAGCCCCAACAATTGGCTTCCCTTATTTCACTATTGCCGCGGCGTCATCGCCCGCCGTTTTGCCCTTAGCCGTTATATCTATCTCTACTGGTTTAGCGTCAGATTCCGCCTTTATCTTTTGCTCAGTTATCCCCGTACCCTCGTGCCATACCCTCAGGATGTATTGTCCCGGAGGGACATTGGTAAGCTCAAACTTGCCGGAGCCGTCTGTAATAGCCGCGTAGGGTTGGTCAAATATAAATATGTATCCCTTCATCCAGTCATGGGCGTTGGATTTCACTGTTATGTAGCCCGTGTCTTTTGTCAGCTTATGGTAGTCCTTAATAGTTTTTTTGATTATCGCGTCCTTGTCCGGCAGGGCCAGGTTTAAGATGGTCGAGCCGTCTTTAAGCGGCCTTCCAGATATCGCTTTTTGATATTGCAGGCCAAGTTTTAACTGAACGGTATGTAAAATCGGGTCTTCGTTTTTTATGACATAGTCGCCGCCGACAAAACCCACGCCGACAAGCGGCTCGATTTTGCAGCCCTTAATCGAAATGGCAACGTCCTGTTTTGGCACGGCCTTCCCTTTTGAAACGCCCTCAAGCCACACTACCGCGTTTTTTATCCCATTATCGCCGTATACCACATAGGTGCCGGGTTTCTGACTTTCCCCGCATACAGTCTCGTCTTTTTCTATGCGAATGGGTTCTTCTCTCGGTGGCATACCCGAATACTTTATTACTCCCTTTACGTCAACTCCGCCTTTTACCTCGCCCTGTTCGTATGCAAAGGAAATACTCGCCACGCACAGCGCCAGGGCTGCTGATAGGACAACTGTCTGCATAATACGTTTCTTCATTTTTTGGGACCTCCTTATTTATTTACTAAGAGCTGAACTCATTTCATGTATCTCTTCTTAAAAAAGTAATAACTTGCCAAAAGCGGTGCCGCTATCCACGCAATGGTCACTGCCCAAAGCACAGAGGGCCTGATAAAGCCGGGTATATCCACCGAGGCCAGCCCCATCAACACCGAATATTCCCCTATGGTCGTGAAATTCAGGATTCTATACACATCCACAGGATTAAGCAGCAACATGACAATAAACGCCCCCGGCGTCAGCGCCCCCTTCGTCGCTATCAACACCCCGACAAGCCCAAGGTCATATACGATAGTAAAGACAAGCCACACCAGCACCGTAAAGCCGACAACCTTGCTGCGCTCATAAAACATCACAGACGTCAAAAAGGAAATGCTCAAAAACACCAGGCCCAGCGCCACAGAGTTCACAACAAATACCATATAACTGCCCATAGAACCAACCCCCGTCTTAAGCAACAATATCACTCCGGGAATACTGAACCCCAACAGCGACGGCACGGCAAGCGATAAGGCAAGGCCAATATACTTGCCCGCGATAAACTCAGCCGCCGTTATCGGCGCAGACAGATATAAATCAAGCGTGTGCCTGTCCCGTTCGTCCGCAATCACGCCACCGCCAAGAGTCAGCGCCAGCATCGGTATAAAGTATACGACAAGGCTTGTAAGGCTTGCAACTGTGGCCGCCATTGTCCTGAAACTGACAACCCCGCTGGCGGCGGAACCGAAATAACTCACGACGATTGTCAGAACGGCAAAGCCAAGCGTTATCGCAGCCACCCATCTGCTCTTGAGCCTGTCCGAAAACTCCTTATATGCCAGGGCCTTCAGCGGCGATGGCTGCCCGTGCCGTTCAGTGAATGCCAAAGAAAACCTCCTCTAAAGATGGTTGTCTAAGCGTGAAATCCACAAAGTCCTCTTTATGTCCTAAAATCGCCGCAAGCATCTTCAGCTTATTTGCAACCGGCAGCTCGGCCGTAATCTGCCCCCCCGCGTATGTTATGTTAAGTGCCCCCTCTTTTTTCAGGGTTTCTCTTATCTCCGCCCCCTGCGAGCCGTGGTCCTTTACCATGATTATCAACCTTAGTGGCAGGTTTAGCCCCCGATATAACTCGTCAAGCGTGCCAACGGCCTTAAGTGCCCCATCTTTCATAATACCAACCCTGTTGACCTTTTCCTCCACCTCCGCAAGCATGTGGGAAGAGAGCACTACCGTTAGTTTCCTTCTTTCTCTCACACCGTCAAGTATATCATACAGGAGCCTCGTCCCTATGGGGTCAAGCCCGCTGGTAGGCTCGTCAAGCACCAGAAAGCCGGGGTTATTTAATAGCGACTGGGCAAGGTTCAGACGCTGGCGCATACCCTTTGAGTATGTCCCTACCTTACGGGCAAGGACTTCCCACGGCAGGAGCTGCGGCAGTATGTCTTCAATATTGCCTATGCCGCCGCCCTTGACGCTTGCAAAAAGCTCCAGCGTTGCCTTGCCTGACAGGTTGTCATAAAATGAGACACGCTCCGGCATATAGCCGATTAACCTTCTGAACTCCCGCCAGTCATTGTCCTTGAGTGCGGCGCCACCCATGAGGATTTGCCCCTCTGTGGGTTTTATAATGCCCAGCATCATCCTCAGGAGTGTGGATTTCCCTGAGCCATTTGGACCAACAAGGCCAAACATCTCCCCTTCCACCAGCTCGAATGACACCTCATCGGCGGCCTTTATGTCGTCGTAGTATTTCGTTACGCGCACGAATTTAAGCATCACATACCACCTGTCAGATTTACAATTTTTTCCATATTTCCATAGTACTTGTCCGGCACATAGTGTGCATACTTTATAGATAGTTCCTTCCAGTGCGCGTGGTAGGGTGTCATTGACGGGTTTTTGTCCACAACCTTGGGGACTTCCAGTATTGGGAACTGTTTCTCCAGCACCTTGAGTATGTGCAGCGCCGGGCTTGCAAACAACAATTTCGACAGTGGATAGCGCCAAAACACATGGTCAACCACCGTGTTTGACTCATAGGGGATATCCCCCGTGCCCTTTCCCGTCATGTCCCAGCCGAGGTAGTCGCTCCAGTAGTTGTAGTTCCAGTACTGGTTTTTGGAGGACACGTACTTTACCTGCACCTCATTGTTGATAAATGAGTTGCGTGTGAACTGGTTATCCTCTGAGCCGCCCCAGTTATGCACACCCATGTTGTTATTCATTATCAGGTTTGAGGTGAGTTTATTTCCTACCGAATTATATATAAACATGCCCTTTGCGTTGCTTATTATCTTGTTGTCAGAAATCTCGCTCCTCACGGTCTGGTTTAAGAGCAGGCCGTGGGTCTTGTTGCCCGCGGAGAGATTTCCATTAACCCTGGATTCTTTTGTGTACATAATAGCCATGCCAACGAGGTTGTCATAGATAGTGTTATAGCTGAAATTGCCGGTATCTACCCACATGGTGTGAATGGCGTAGCGTGATTTCGATATATCATTGTGCGTGACGGTTGAATCGTGGCAGATTTCCATATACATGGCGTCGCGGCAGTAGGATAATCTGTTGCCGGTGATGGTTGCCTTATATGAACCTGTGAGGGTTATGCAGTTGCCTCTGTCATTCTCTTCTAATGCCTTAATGCCTGTGATGGTGTTATTGTCAATCCTCAGATTGACGCTTTCGAGGTTGCGAACACCAAACATCACGTTTAGCAGCGTGTTGTTTTTTACTGTCACGTTGTCAGAGGCCTTTGTGACAACAAGGGCGGTGCTGTCAGAGGAAAAACCTGTTCCTTCAAATTCAATCGTAAAACCCTCGAACACTACCTCTGATGTGTCTATGATTACGGGGAAATCGTCCACAGCCAAAATCACGGGATTGCCTGTCCCTTTCAGGTGGATGGCCTTGGTTATTTTAATGGATTCTCTGTATCTGCCCGGCCTGACTTCAATAACATCGCCGTCTTTGGCGTTTTTGACTGCCCCGGAGATGGAGCCTCTGCCCGTGCTGTTGTCAACGATCAGGGTTGATGACAACGCCAATGAAGGACTCAGCAGGACACATGCGGCAATAACGGCAGTTATCGTGGATACCGCCGCACCTGCCGCGGCCTTTTTCCTGCGGCCTATAAGCTCAGGGCATCGTCCCTCGTCATGGTAGTTCATCTGGCAATCCAGACAGTACATGCACACGGTGTCCATTATCCGCCCACCCTCGTCAATGGCCTGATAGCCGCAGTCGCCCCTACATATCTTACACGCCGAGCACCTGTCGTATCTTTTCAGCCTGACAATGGGCAGCCACTTCACAAAGGACGGCAGGGTAATCGCCGCCCCTAAAGGACATATATACTGGCAGAATGAGCGCGTTACAATCGTTGACACAACCAATAGGGCAAAGAAGTACGCGACAAAATACCACGGCCTGTGGAGTTTGAGCACCAGTGTCTTAAACGGTTCTATTTCGGTCATGTATTCGCTGAGCATGAAGTTGTAAAACGATACCCCGATGATGGCGGCCAGAATTATGTATTTTATATAGAGCGCCAGGTTGTGAATCTTTTGCGGGAGTTTTATATTACACAGTTTTTTGGGGGCGGTCTTTAATATCCGGGAGACTATCCTGTTAAAAAGCTCGGTAATCGCCCCATACGGGCAGAGCCAACCACAGAACACCCCCCTACCCCACAGCACGGCCGTGATTATGATGAAAATGAAGGAAAGAAAAATAAACGGGTCCATCATAAAAAGCTCAAGCGGGAACTCGCCGTCTTTGAACGCGTTGATGGCGATAACCGAATTTGTCGTAGAGGGCTGCGCCTTCAGCACAAGGCCGACGTAGATAAACGCGGTAGTTAGTATCGCGTATCTTATGATGTTAAGTGCGCGGCGATGCCCTGATAGCCTGTCCTTAAAGGCAATGACCGCAAATATGACGACAAGAAACGCCGCATAAAAGCCGATGTACACCGCCTTTTGCATCCATATCAGCTTCCACAGGGGCGACTCAGTCAATTCATTCATAGTGTATTATAACCAATAACCCTTCTGGATTCCTGCGAAGGCAGGAATCCAGACATTAGCGCGAACATCAACAGGGCATGTCCATTCATTCAGCCAGTGCGCATGTCTTCCTCTCAACGTATCTATTGCTCCATAAACCTATCCGGCAGTTTGTACTCCGAGATGACCGGCTTAAACTTCTTTTCGTTGCTTGAACGGTAGCCGATTATCAATTTCAGCTTAAACGGCTTGCTTTGGTCGAAGTCCTTAGACCTGACGATAAAAACGCCGCCTTCTCTCAGGGCAGGCGCGTCCTTTGCGGCAATATCTGTGAGGATTTTATATTCCTTATCTGTAAAAACATATTGCCTGTCATCTTGCTCAAGATTGAATCTCTCAAATACGCCGCCTCGCGCAAACCCCGAACCCTTAAATGAACCCGGGCCGTTTGAAAAGATAAACACGGCGGACTCACCCTCTTTAAGCGATTCCATGACCTCCGCGTAGGTGCGCTCACCGAGGACATTTTTCCCTATTGAAGGTGGGCCGACAAGGCCAAAGTAGAGATCAATATACGGCTCTTTGCCGCCTTGCTGCCCTATGTCTTCCTGAGTCACGAGGATGTTTCTTACAGCTCCCGCGTCCATGAGTTCCTTCCATGAGAGGGTGTCGAACTTTTTGCTCAGCTTATGGCCCTTCTGTTGTGAGTATTTTATAAGACCGGCCTCCCCTGCAACCTTCTTAGCGCTCTCGGCTATGATGGCGTTTTGTACGACCGCCGTTACTGTAGCCCCAGTGATGGCGTCCATTTTTATCTCGTTTCCAACCGACATACCCTGAAGGATACTCTTACCCGTGTACTGCTTTATAAAATTATCATAATTGTCCTCTTTAAGGCCAATCAATACGATTGGTTCGGCGTGAAATATTATCTTTACCCCTGTAATTGTGCCCTTGGTGTCAAACCCAACCAGCGTCTCCATGTGCTTGCCTGAATAACCCACATGCTGGGCAGTCCAGTCCTTTGACAACAGGATATATCCGACGAGTTTCCCGCCCGTATATGCCTCCCAGTACCGGTCTTTCTTTTCGTACTTATCGGCCTTTAATACATCTTCAAGCTTATATTCATACCTGTGCTCAAGGAACTTAGGCTTTTCGGCAAAGGCCGCGGAAGTCAACACAAAGATAAAAAACAATGCCACAATTCTTTTCATATTCTTTTCCTTCTTCCTTTTGTTTTAAAAAATTATGAGCCGGCCAACCCCCGGCTGGCCGGCTGCATAGCGCTATTACAATCTTACGTTATAATAAGTCTCATCCTCATCTCAAGGTGAAGGGCATGACAGAAGTTTGTACAGTATGCCCAGTACACACCGGGCTTGTCGGCGATAAACGTTACGGACTTCGTCTGAAACGGCGCGACGACGAAATTGATGTTATAGTTGGACAGTGCAAAGCCGTGGTCAAGGTCTGAGATTTCGTCATGATTTGTCACGATAACGGTAACCTCTTCGCCCTTTTTCAGGCTAACCTCTGTCAAACCAAACACAGGGGCATTGGCCGTAAGCCTTACTGTGACCTTTTTGCCCTTTCGCTCCACACCGCTTTTGGTTACCGCCAGCGGGTTGTCGAACATATTGTATCTGTCCTTCACATGCTTTTCGATAATGTCCCGCCTTACCATGATACAGTCGTGCGGTTCCAAGTAGGCGGCGGAGTCATGGACGAGCTTGAGCTTTTCGCCGGTGATATCAACGAGCTGCTCACATTCGTTTTTCAAAGGCCCTACGTTTAGGAATCTGTCTTTGGAGAACTTGTTAAGCGACACGAGCCACTGCCCGTCTGCCTCTTTTGTCTCGGCCATTGTTGCCATTATGTGCCCGACCTGATAGTTGACGTCGAGGACATCTATGATGTGAGAGTTTTTCTTCTTTTCCTCCGGCAGCTTTTCGTTGTCTATGGCCTTTTGGATGTTCCACTTGACGTTTGTGCTGTCTATGAACACTGAGGTGATGGCGTTGCCCTTACCGTCAAAGGTGGTGTGAAGCGGGCCGAGGCCGATAAATGGCTGGGCGATGATGACGTCCTTAGGTTTAAGCTTGCCGTTGAAGACATCCTCGATTTTATCTATCTCAATGACTGAACATGTAGGGGAGACCTTGCCGGAGCAGACCGCGTACTTGCCGTCGGGGGAGACGTTTACCCCGTGCGGGTTTTTAGGGACGGGGATTCTTATCGTCAAATCGGACTTCCCTTCCCTGCCTTCAAGCACCTTAACACCGTTTATAACTTTATACTTGCCGTCTTTCAGCGCCTTTTTCATCCTGTCCCAATGGAACACCAGCATGTAGTCATAGTCTGAGGCAAGCATCTCGGACACTGTAACGCCTTTTTCGATATTATACGAGGTGGCCATGGAGTATCTGCCGCCGTAGTCTGTTGCGGCGAGGTCCATGTTCTCATCCATAAGCACCTGGCAGACAATCTCCATCTTCTCGGCGTCAATAACAGTATGTATGCCGTTGTAGTCAGCCGGTTTCTGCGATGGATTGGTGTTTGGCACCGGCACCTGAAACTCGCCGTTACACACCACCCACTCCGTCTTGGGATACCTTTGGGTGAACAGGCCGTGCATACCCTGAATATTCGGCACATCAACGATTTTATCAGTCTCCATGTAGTCGGTGCGTATGCGCGCGACCCTGTTGTTTAGTTTGTCGTTGACGAAGAGATATTTTCCATCGTAAACGCCGTTATTGTATGAGCCGTGGACATGGTGCGTATCGCCGCAGAACCTGCCCTTGAGCATGGCCTTGCTCTCATTGGTTATGCCCCAGCCTGTGGCCACGTCCATGTTGAACACGGGGATACGTTTTATCTCTCTCATTGACGGTACGCCTATGATGCGTACCTCACCGGAGTGTCCGCCGCTCCAAAAGCCGTAGTACGCGTCCAGCTCACCGGGTTTTACCTCATAATCATGTTTTTGGGGAGTGGTAGTCTGAGCCTCTGCCGTGAGCGGGCCTATGGCACCCCTTTCTTTGGTCTTAATACCCTCCGACACTAACATGCTCGTCCCAGCGGCAGCCCCTGCCACGCCCAAATATTTTAAGAATTTCCTTCTATCTAAAGACATATAACCTCCCTGGCTATTACTTTAGCCGTCCCATGAGTTTTAATGTATATGAAACAAGGTTCCATCTGTCATCCTCACTTAGCGAATCCTGAAACGACGGCATTCCGGTTCCGTCTAATCCAGCCGAATAAGCGATATAGACATTTTCGGGAGCAAAACCCATCTTTGTGGCCCCGGAAGTGAAATCAAACGGCAGGACTTTATCGCCCCAGTCATCCTTCAGAGAATCACTCTTAGGGCCGTCGCCCTTGCCTTCCCTGCCGTGGCATTCCCAGCACTTCATCTTATTCCACAACAGTTCGCCCTTCCTGACAGACTCGGCGGAACCCACATACCGGGGTTTCTTAATGGGGATAGGTTTACACGCCTCCTCCTCTTTCCACCGTGGGGAGAATGATTTTATATACTTTATAACGGCCTTGATACTTTCATCTGGCAGATCGCCGGCAGAAGGCATGTATGACCTTGGAATGCCGCCTGTGATGACCCTCGTGAGGTCTGCGTCTGTGGGTAAACAACCGGTTGGAGTAGAGCGAAACTTAAACACGCCGGATGTAAAATCCCTTGGGAATACGCTCCAGACCATACCCTTTTTTTCATTCCTGTGGATAACGTCCATCAGCCCCTTGCCGTCTCCCCTTGGCCCGTGGCATATGACGCAGCGGCTTTCGTAAATCTTCTTACCATCAACGCCTTTTGCCGGTTCAACCGCTGCTGAGCTGACTAAGCCCAGCAGCAAACTTGCCCCTATGGCCAGCGCGATAAGACATACCTGTGTACGATTTGAACTTTTCATTATCCTCCTCCGATATCCTGATATTTACGCGGTACAGATAAACATCCTGAGCCAATCGCCCCCTTGGGCCACCCCCTTGACCGCCCTTTGATAGTATATTTTTGACTTTGAAGCGCTGCCATAGCCACTGTACAACGACTTCAGCGGCAACATCAACAACAATCCTTCAACGCTGTGCTATAGTACATAAGTAAGAAAATAAATGTCAAGAAAAAAATAAATGTGACTTTAGTCACAGGCATTTATATCAATACGTCCTACTTAAATTTACAAGAAGTGTTCATGGGAAATACATTGGGAGGGCACCTGTTGCAAATTTGTTCTCCATCATAAGTAAGTGGTAGTTGCTTAGATTGTTGTCACCTTTAAGGCACCGGAATAACAAAATGAAGCCGGAATGACAGACAAAGAAAGGTAAGCGTCTAAATAACTACACCCGCTGGGTTACCGGCAAGAGTACCCCCTA
>NZ_JBJUSG010000025.1:0-23793 GCF_046044395.1 Candidatus Magnetominusculus dajiuhuensis
TTTCAAAAACCCTTTTATCAATAGGTGCAAATTTCTATATCGGAGCTTGGGAATATTGGTGTGAATGCCTTAAAGACCCTGGTTATGGTATAATATTTTGAAGGGGTAGTCTTTATTTGCAGAAGGGATTTATGAATTGTAAACATCTGAGAAAAATGGGGGAATATGCATAATAAATATGACATTACACTGAAGGATATATTGAAAGATATACCTAAGGTATTCCTAAGACTCATAACCGGATATGAGACTGGCAGGTTTGTTGATGTCCAGTTTCCAGATATTCAGTTAAGAGAGCCAGACCTGGTGTTTGAAGTAGAGGACGGAAAATTACTCCATTTCGAGATTCAATCACGAAATGAGAACGTTATGATGGCGCGGATGTATCTGTATTCTGGATTTATCTATAATCAGAATAAGAAATTACCTGTACAGATAGTGCTTTATGTTGGAAATGAACCTATGAACATGCAAAACCATATGGAAGGTGAAGGGGTCAATTACTCATATAAATTGATTGATATAAGGGAAATAGATTGCAGCCAGCTTCTTGAAAGCGATTGCCCTGAGGATATAGTGTTGGCGATATTGTGCAAGACCGGGGACGTAGATGCCACGATAAGAAAAATCCTTGATAAACTGTCCATATTGCCGCCAAAAGAGCGGGAGAGTTATATCAGAAAATTGCTCTATCTTTCTGATTTACGCAAATTATATCCTAAAGTCAAAATGGAGGTGTCGAAAATGCCTATAACGATTGATGTAAAAGATAGCGATATTTTTAAAGAGGGTAAAATAGAGGGTAAAGAAGAGGGTTTCCTTGAAGGTGAGCGGAAAGGCTTACTTGAAGGCATAGAAGGAATGCTTGAACTCAAATATGGTTCAGCCGGTCTTGAATTGATGAATATGGTTATGGCCATAGTTTCTTTAGGTAAATTGGAGGAGTTGAAGAATCTTATCAAGAAGGCCGGGTCAGTGGACGAGCTGAAGGTTTTTTTTGGGAATATCATATAAAACGCGACACAGAAGAGAGGATGCGGCTAATTAAGTGATTGTCTGTTGAGTTTGTACACGAAGTGGCCCTTTACGGTAAAGGAATCCTTTCCCCATTCGTCTGGCAGTGGCCAAAACGGTGCCGCGTCTTTTATAGAGCTGACGGCCGCGTCGTCAAGTGACCTTTGCCCTGAGGTGCGCATCACGTCTATCGCATTTAGAGTACCGTTTTTATTGATTGTAAAACTTATGTTTAAATCGCCCTGGATTCCCCTTCTGGCCGCCCCTGCCGGATATACCCACGCGCTTTCTATCGCCTCCTTGAGCCGTCTCATATAGGCCGCGTACTTGATGTCCGATGTATCGAATGAAATCGAATTGCCGCTGCCTTCCGCAGAAGAGTTGGGTGAACTCCTGTCCCTTGCTATGGAGGCCACTGCCTGTTTCCCTATAATATCTCTATCGAAAAAACTCCCAATGCCAGACGGTACCGCCGGTTTTGGCGGTTGGGGCGGGGCCTCGGCACGTGGCTCGTTATGAGGTAAAGTCGGCAGCTCCTCTATGCCCACGGTCTCCTTAGGCCTGGATGGGGTGTAGATTTTCGGCTGGTGATGGGGTGTCGGTCTTGCCTGAGGTACTGTCCTGACCTGGGGGTGGGACGGTGCCTGATGAGGCGCTTGTGGAGGCGCTTGTGGAGGTGGCTGAGTGGGCGCTTGCGGCTTTGGAGGCGCTGCAACAGGCGGAGTCGCCTTCACGTCTGGTGTGACTATCCTTGCCATCATCGGCCTTTCACCAACGAGCGGTTCCTTGTGATCCTTTACCAAATATAAAAACAACCCAAACACCAGCGCGTGAAGCAGTATTGATATTGTTATATAACGGTCAGGCATCAGCGTATGCCGCCATATTTTTTAATCAGGGCAGCAAAACCCCCGATAAGGTTTATCTTTATGTCGTCTTGCGTCCACAGGCGCATTGATGCCTCACGTATATGTGGATGGCCGTAGAGAGACACAAGTTTTTCCATCCTGTCATCATTCCTTAGAAAATATCTCTGAAGCGCCCGCATCACGAGATAGCGTTTTCTATATGTCTCCTGCCAGAGTTTCTTATAGAGGCCGGGTTTGTTTTTCAGGACGGCGGCTACGGCAAACTCCGCAGACCTCATCGCGTAATATATGCCCTCATACGTAAAGGGCAAGACCATCCCGGCCGCGTCACCAACAAAATACACACCGTTTTTATAGTACAAAGACCCATCCCACACCGGTATAAAATATCCCCTGCGATGCCCGTTAGTAAAACCTTTGGCCCTTAGCAGGCCGTCTAAGAATGGGCCAACCTCGTCCGCGTGTTCTGACCCTGTGCCTATGGATATGCCGTCTCTGTGGGGAAATATCCATGAGTAAAATCCCGGAGGAGTTACAGAGCTGAAACGAAACTCGCAGCGGCGATGTAAATCATCTGCATGGACGTTGCCGCTGTGATGAATCTCATGTGCCGTGTATATGCGCCTTGGAAATTTTCCGAACATCCTCTTTACCACCATTGAGTTCACACCGTCTGCCGCGATGATGTGCCGCGCCCTTATTCGGGTCTCTCCAGCGGCGGTCTTTATCCTGAGAACTGCTGATTTATCGCCATGCTGTAAATCAATAAACGTCCCCTCTATAAGCCCAGCGCCCTCTGCCGCCGCCGCGCCTCTGAGTGCCTCGTCAAACTCCGCCCTATGGACGATTGCAAGGTACGCGGAGTTCATAGATATGTCGTGCGTGTTTCCCTTTGGGGATACGATTCGTATTGATTCCACTTTCTTTTTAATGAGTGACAGGGGTATGTCAAATGCCTTGAATGCCTTCTCAAGCAGGCCGCCGCCGCACGGTTTTTCGTTTTTCATGTCCCGCTCTATCAGGACGGTCTCTCTGTTAGCCCTGCTTAAAAGTCTTGCGGCGGTTGCCCCGGCCGGGCCTCCACCTATTACGGCTATATCAACATCCAAGTTGTTTCATCCTCTCATATATCATCCTCAGACCCAGGAGCAGTAAGTCAGGCTCCACCACATCTACCCGCTCTAAGCAGATCTCAATCAGGGCCAGGCCTCCGCCTGTTGCGGCGATGTTGATATTATACCCAATTTCCCGTTGTATTTCATATATTATACGCGATACCGCCCCTGCTGTGCCGTAAACTATGCCTGAGATTATGGCGCTGCGCGTGTCTTTTCCCAATGCGCCCTCAGGGGCTTCTAATTCGACAAGTGGAAGCGCCGCCGTGTGTTCATTAAAGGCAAGCGCCATTGTCCTGAGTCCGGGGATGATTGCGCCGCCAATGAACTGGCCGCCTTGCCCCACGACGCTTATCGTTGTGGCCGTGCCAAAGTCTATCACCGCCGCCGGGCCGCCGAAATGGTGATACGCCCATGTGGCCGCCGTTATCCTGTCCGCCCCGACATGCTGAGGGTAGGGCACTGAAAAACTCAATCCCGAGTTCGTACTGTGCGATACGATGTGGGGCTGCCCGGCAAAGTATGGACTTATAATCGAACAAATCTTTCCTGTCATATCAGGCACCACAGATGACACCATGACAGCCTCTATACTTGTGGAACTGGATTCCCGCTTTCGCGGGAATGACAAATCAGGATTGGATTGTCTTTTTTCTGTTATTTCAGGATTGGATTGTTTTTTTTCTGTCATTCCAAGAGTGAATTGTCTTTTTTCTGTCATTCCCGCGAAAGCGGGAATCCAGATATTAGGGTCTGAATCAATATGTAATTTAATAAATTCGCCAATCTTTTCGCCAAACGAGGCGCAGTCAGCCAGCGAAATTGAAACTTTTCTCAGTGAGTTGCCCTTAAACAGGCCAAGTTTTATGTTTGTATTTCCTATGTCAATGGCAAGGAGCATTTGTAACCTCGCCGCTTGTGACTGTTGCTATTATCCCGGCCTCAAGCTCCACGACAAGCGAACCGTCTTCGTTTAACGCCCGTGCTGTGCCGCCGGGTTGCACGACCTTGCCGTCTGCGCCAGAAACATAGACATACGAGTTAATCGTCTTACTCAGGGCAGTCCATTCGCTTATCAAATGTGTGGATGACAAGGCGCGGCACTGGTCAAATTCCCTCAGGATTGAGGCGATAAGTTGCCCCCTGTCGTACATGGCACCTGATTCGATAAACAGGCTTGTTGCCTTGTCCCTCAGCTCCGCAGGGAATTCAGCGGTGTTTACGTTGACGCCGATACCGACTACCAGTCTTCGCACCATGCCCCCCGATATGAGGGTCTCGGAGAGGATGCCGCCGACTTTTTTTGCGCCAATATAAATATCATTAGGCCACTTAGGCCAGACATCAAGGGTGGTGGCTGCCCCAAGTGCCCTTGATACCGCGAGCGAGGTGGCCGTGTTCATCAGTGAAAGCGCCGGTATCTCCTCGTCGGGTTTCAGGACGATGCTCATTGAGATATTCACGCCGGGCGGGGAGTGCCAGTGGCGTAGGCCCCTGCCCCGGCCTTTGTCCTGGGCGTTGGCTATGATTACCGTCCCATGGGGGTAGTCCCCGGCCTTTGCGGTGTCGTTTGTCGAGTTAATTGTGTCATAATAAAGAAAACGGTATGGGGCGTAAGCCGGTTTTTCAGGTTGATATAATTGAGAGAAATTCCTCAATGCCCTTAAATCCTCCGGCACGGTTTTGTTGAAAATATCACATTCGAAAAGTAGGGAAGTCTCTTTCAAGTGGGCAGCGGTGTCTTTTTCTCTGGCCATTTGCAGACACTGTATATGCCGCATTTATCGCAGAGGGGTTTTTTTGCGGAGCAAATCTCACGTCCAAACAGGACGAGGCCGAAGGATACGCCTATCCACTTATCCCTGTCAAAGATGGCGCAGAGGGCAGCTTCGATTTTTTCCGGGTCTTTAGAGTTCACAAGGCCAAGCCGGTTGGAGATTCTCAGGACATGCGTATCTACCGCGATGGCCGGTACGCCGAATGCTGCTGCGAGGACAACGCTTGCCGTCTTGCGCCCCACGCCGGGCAGTGTAACCAGCTCCTCCATCGTTGCTGGCACCACGCCGTTAAAATCACTAAGAATAGCCTTCGCCGCGCCGATTATCATCTTTGTCTTGTTCTTGTAAAATCCCGTGGATTTAATCTCCTCCTCAAAGGCCGCCGGTTCAGCGGCTGCATAGTCTTCAACAGACTTATAGCGCTCAAAAAGTGTCTTAACGACGATGTTGACCCGCTTGTCGGTACACTGGGCGGAGAGAATAGTTGCGACAAGCAGCTCAAAGGGATTGCTGAACTGGAGCGCCGTCTTGGGCTGTGGGTATCTCTGCCGCAGATATGCCGCTACGGCGTCTATCTCATCTTTATTGAGCTTACAAGTCATGGTGTTCATCAGTGGCACGGTAATATAACCGTTTCTATTTTAGGGCCTGAAGCACTCAGGCGTTTTATCTCATCGGCAAATCTCTCAGCGTCCTTTTTCGTGCCAACAATATCGCCATAGTGCATCGGGACGGCGAACTGTGGGGCGATGTCCAAAGCCGCTCGTGCGGCCTCATCTGCCGTCATAACATACGTGCCGCTTACGGGCAGGAGGGCTGCGTAGATGTCCCTGATTGACCTCATCTCAACAATATAGTCTGTGTCCCCGGCGAGGTAATATCTTTTACCATCAAGCGTAAAAATATATCCCACCCAGCGGTTTGATTTGGGATGAAAACTCTTGTTCGTGTTGTATGCGGGGACGGCCTCGATTTCTACACCGGCGGCGGTAAGAAAATCCCCCGGCGCGGCGATTTTAATATTTCCTCTTAACTTCGCGGCGCAGTCTTTGGTGGCAACGATTACGGTCTTATCGCCGATGACCTTTGCAACGTCATCCGGGCTGCAGTGGTCAAAGTGGCTATGGGTAATCAGGATGATGTCAGCGGTGTCTGCTCTTTTTATCTTATACGGGTCAGTATAGACGACACACCCGCCGGTAATCCTGAAGGTATCATGGCCAAACCATGTGATATTATCAAGCATACGCTATCCTCCTTTGTGCATGACATTATACCACAATCCTGATAGAAAAGCGGCTCTTTGAAATTTCCGGCAGCCTATATCACACGGCAATGGGCTGATGCCTGTTCGTGTCATGACATGTATCAGCCACAGAAGTGCCGCGTTGATAACACAATGCTGGTAATAATATTATATGTAGTAAATTATTATGTTGATTTATTATTCCTTTTGTGTTATCATAGTATATGAGCTGCTATATTAATAGCAGAATTCCCGCTGTACAATACAACCACTTTAATGAGGAGGATGTTTATGTCAGAAGCTTGTTACATTAAAGACCCTAAGACGGGGCTGTTTATGGGAAGAAAGCCGGGATGTTCGTATGCCGGTGAGGTGTCAGAGCAGTTGCTGCAAAAAGTAGAAAAGGATAAAGGTGCAATTGAGCAGAGGGTTGACGCTGCGGCAGCCTCAGGAACGTTGACGCCTAAGAGTAGTGAGCTGAAAGATAAGGCCGAGCAATTGGCGCGTGATGTAAACAGCGGGAAAATAAGTTATAAGGAAGCGCTTTATGAACTTTCCAAAGGCAGTGCGGAGCCTGGCCGTTACGCAAAGGCCATATATCTTTTAGAAAGGGACCCTTTCTATTGGAAGAGCATAGCCGTTAAGTCCGGCTCAGAAGAGGTTGATACGCTGATGGCTGGTTATGCCGGTGCACAAGTACCCGGTGCCACAGACTTCGCGCTGAATCTGTCTGACGCTAAATCGGGTGTGCAAAAGCCGGGTGATGAGGAGCCTCGGATACCATCAGGTGCAACTAAGGAACAGATTGAAGCCCACAACAAGGAATTGGCAAGAATAGCAGGGGAAAGAGAAATACCCGAATGGCATAGTACCCTTGTCAAAAGGGGTGTTTATGACGAGAAAAGATATACAAACTGCCACGGCAATGAATGCGACACACAGACCTCTGTTTATGATAGCAAATTCGATAAAAGAAAAACTTCGAGCGGCACTATACATGATGATCTTGGATATACTGCCGCAATGCCGCCATTTTATGCTGGGAAACTTGATCGAAATAAACCTTTATACGTGGAGGTTACCAATAAGGCAAATGGGAAAACAGTCATAGTCAAAGTCGAGGACAAAGGCCCGTTTCCGATCAGGGATAAAGAGTTTCCGAACGCGCCGAAAGATATCGGTAATCATCACGAAGACCCGACAAGAGGCATAGACCTCTCGCCTGCGGCATATGCCAAGATTGCGAAAAATCCAGGCGATGGCGTCTTCAATGTGACGGTTAAGTTTCTAAGTCCAGAAGAGGGAGAGCGTCGGTATAAAGAACAAGAAAAGTGGGCTGCAGAGCATAGACCGGAAATTGAGAAATCAGTGCAAGAGGCACGGGATGCACTTAAGAAAAAATCTAAATGATCTAATAAAAAGAGAGGAGCATAGTTATGCTCCTCTCTTTTTTTATATGAAAAAAGAAGCTTGACAAATACATGCACGTATGTTTAGAGTTAATATGTTAGGGTACTTTGCGTTATCATGGGAGTTAAGCGCGTGTCATTATATTCGAGATTAGTGGTTTTGTTAGTTGTCTCATCTGTGGTGTTATCACCGGTGGCAGGGTTTGAGGAAGAACTTAAGAGTAAGTTTTATACTATGTCATTGAAAGAATCATATCTGAAGAAAAAATGTAAGGTCAGGGCATTCTTTTTAGACTCAGACCGTGAATTTTATAGCGTACCCAAAATACCCAAAGGCTGGCATTATACCTTTAATGGTGAGCGCTCAGTCGGATTAATTGCCGCGGCTTATACAGACAAGGAAGCCGTTAATATTGAGTATTTTAAAGATTTTCTCATCTTTGTTATATCAGAAGGTCGTCCAGAAAAAGAAATATATTTTGAAATGACGCTGATTTATTACAAACCAGACGGCTCACCTGAAATAATAGTTCTTCAGACCGATGACTTTATTATAAAGGAAATTCACAAAGACCTGAAGGAGTATTAAAGGATATCGTGCGTAACCTTGAATCGGCAACAATGACTAGCAAACTGATTAATAGGTTATTAAACTGCATGACACTGAGTATCAGTGATAGTCTTGCTATTTTGATGATGGTTTCGGCGGTTATGATGTTTGCTATTACCGATGTTGCTCATGCGGCTAAATGTGAGGACACGTATTATTATGCCTCATTTTTTTATAGAAATGATTATAAAACACAAAGAGTTAGGGCATTTGATATGACTGTTTTTGATGCTTATATATATGACTTTCCCAAATTACCATCTTCATGGGTGTATGTTATTGATAGCAATTCAGATAGGCGGATTACGCATGTGACCGCAACGGCGAAGTCAGATAAACATACCATCAGAGTTAAAGATCTTAATAAATTTGTCATCCTTAGACAACCTGAAGATTTATCCGGCGAGAAAATATCTATAATATTTAACGTAATATATATGAAGAAAGAGGGTGGCATCGGCACAGAGACTGGTATGTTAGACAACCTGAATTACCCTGATCTTGATGTAGAAAAGATAAACAAATGCTTACCAAAAAAGCCGCTAAAACATTAATCATACTGACAATAGTATTGTTCGCCTTTTCATTTGCTGAAGGCGGCGATGACCTCTTCTGCGTGTCGTTGAAGGAACTTCCCAAAAGCAACAAAATATTTCACCGTGTCGTCGGTTTAGATTTTCATTCAAGTAATGCCGAAATATATAGTGTATTACATAATCCACCTGGATTTATCTTTGAGGTTGATAAATACATCAATGGCAGAGGAAGTTATCGCGGTTTTAAGTGGAATGGCCCCGGAGGTTTCTATCTAGAATTTTTCTATGATGATTTCGTGGTAATAAAGACTCGTCCTGGCGTTAACTTAGACAAAGTAAAGGTAAAGTTTAGTTTTACAGTAGAACTGTACTCAAGTGATGATAAAGGCGATGAAATATATGATGGCGAGAAAACATTTCATATTAAAAGTAAAGATATTAATATCCGCAAGTGCGAAGGAATGGCGTACTAAGACAGTTGCCTTGGGCTTATAACGATGATACATATTTAAAGCCAATGCGGCAATTAAACACTCGTCGCTGTGTCTAATTGCTGGATTTTAGTTCGAACGAGGTTGTTGGATATTTTAAACGAACGCGGGAGTTAAACGCATGGCATTATATTTGAGATTGACGGTTATCTTGCTTTTCTCGTCGATGGTGTTACCACCAACGGCTGGATTTGCGGCAAAATGTAAGAATAAACTTTATATAATCTCATTGAAAGACTCATACCTTAAGAATAAATATAAGGTTAGGTCATTCTTTTTATATCCAAGCAACTATATCTATGGCGTACCCAAAATGCCCAAAGGCTGGCTCTACGATTTTCCTGATGAACACGGAACTGAAACATTATTAATTGGAACGGCTGACACAGATAAAGAAGCTGTTGATATTGGGTATTTTAAAGATTTTCTTACCATTGTTGTTAGGACAGACGCTGATCATAATAAGAAACCATATTTCAGTATGACGCTGTTTTGTAACAAACCCAATGGAACAGCTACAATATTAGATTTGCAGAACAAAGACTTTAAAATCAAACGAATCCACAAATGCCTTAAACGGTATTAACCCTAAGCTAAAATGATTGCTTGAGTGAACGATTACTGTATGACACTGAATATTAAAAATAAGCGATCTCTTTTACTGATAGCGGCGGTGGCACTGTTTATTGTTGTCAGTTTTACCGGTGTCGGCGTTACAGCCGGGTGTGAATATAGGTATTATTATGTTTCGTTAGATTATGGAAAGGATTACAACAATGAAAGAATCAGGATAATGGAGATGATAGTTTTCGATGCTTATATATACGATCTTCCCAATTTACCAGCGTCTTGGGTATATGATATTATTAATTATGACGATCCTGATGGGCTGGTTTCTTTTATGTCCGCCGCGGCAAAGTCAGATAACCATACTATCGAATATAAGGATTTGGAAGATTTTGTTATTCTTAGACAACCCAAAAATAAATCCGGAAAAGATGATATACACATAAAGTTGACTATATTAGAGATGATGGGAAAAGAAAGCACTATCATAAAACACTACGATACCGATGATAAAGATTTTACTGTACAAAAGATAGACAAATGCTTACCAGAAAAGCCAAAAAAACACTAATAATACTGATACTCGTATTGTTGCCCTTCTCTATCGCAGAAGGAGACAACCTGTACTGCGTTTCGTTAAAAAAAGATTTTAAGATCAGCAACAACATTTATTATGGTATAACAAGCTTTGATTTTGAAGTATCGAATGCCGAAGTACATAATATTCTTCACAAACCCCTCGGATGGGTACTTGAAGTGAGTAAAGACAAGAAAGGAAACGGAGGCATTGGTGGTTGCATTCTCCAGTTTGCCGGCAGCGTAAGGTTGAACTTTTTCTATGATGATTTCGTGATAATAAAGAAAAAATCAGGGGTTAAATTAAAAGATGTCAAGTTAACGTTAAAATTAGAAACAGATGAGAGCCTTAAAGATGGTACTGACAATGACACCTATAATGGCGATAAAACATATAATTTTACAAATAAGAACTTTAACATACATAGGTGCAAAAACAAGCTGTACTAAGGCAATGGCCGAGTACAATAAATATTATTCATATTTTAAATTAAAGCGGGAGTTGAACACATGTCATTGTGCCTGAGATTAGTGGTCATGTTAGTTGTCTCATCTGTGGTGTTATCACCGGTGGCAGGGTTTGAGGAAGAACTTCAGTATAAATTTTATATTGTATCATTGAAGGATTCATACGCTAAGAAAAAATATAAGGTTAGGGCATTTTTTTTAGATACCAGCTTCAATTCTGCTGTATACGGCATACCTAAAATGCCTGACGGTTGGCATTATCACCTTAATGATGAAAGAACATACGAATTTGTTGCCGCGGCATATACAGACAATGATGCCGTTGATATTAGCTTTTTTAAGGATTTTCTTAGTTTTATTTTAGATCCATACAGTGTAGAGGAAGGACTGTTTTTTAGTATGACGATGATTTGTCTCAAACAAGATGGAACAACTAAGATACTGCTTCTGGATGCCAAAGACTTTAAAATAAAGGAAATTCATAAACACCTTAAGTTGTATCACTGGTAGACGTATTAACTATATGAGCATCAATCAATAAAAATGTTTAACAGATTAGGGTAATAGGATATTGAACTGCATGACCATCACAAATAGACTGGCTATACTACTGACAGTGTCGGCGGTGACGCTGTTTGCCGTTAATGGTATCGCGACTGAATGTAAAGACACGTATTATTATGTATTCTATAATCATGGCCAGCATTATAAAACTGACAGAGTTAGGGCATTTGAGTTGACTATTCGCTATGCTTATATATACGACAAGCCGTTTCTACCCTCGTCATGGGTATATGATATTACTGATTATGATAACTCTTGGGGAGTCGCTTCTGTCATGACCGCCGCGGCAAAGTCTGATAAAGATATCATTAAATATAAAGATTTCAAGAAATTAGTTATTATCAGACAACCCAAAAATAAATCCGATGATAAGATACGTGTAAATATGAGAGCAATATATATGAAAAAAGAAGGCGGTATCGGCATTGGCTTTCCTGTATTAAACATTGATAATGAAGATTTTACTTTAAAAAAGATAAACAAATGCTTAACGCCGCAAAGACATTAATCATACTGGCAATCCTCTTGTTCGCCTTCTCTATTGCCAGGGGGGATGACGGCCTCTTCTGCGTGTCGTTGAATCAATTACCCAAAAGCGGCAAAATTATTAGCCGTGTAGTCGGCTTTGATTTTCACGTAAGCAATGCCAAAATACACAGTATCCTACATGCTTCATCTCCATTTGGATTTATCTTTGAAGTGGATAAATACAGGAATTACAGTGGCCATTATCGCGGCTATAAGTGGAATGCACCTGGTGGTTTGGATATAGATTTTTTCTATGATGATTTCGTGGTAATAAAGAAACGACCAGGCGTTAACTTAGACAAAGTAAAGATAAAGTTTAGTTTTACAGTCGAACTGTACTCAAGTGATGATAAAGGCGATGAAATATATGATGGCGAGAAAATATTTCATATTAAACGTAAAGGTATTAATATCCACAAGTGCGAAGATTTGACGTACTGAGGCAATACTTAGGTGCTATGCCCACCGGAAGCTGGATTTGAGCTTGCCCTGTTGTTGCTGTCCCGCGATTTGCTATAAATCCCCTCGAAATGCTAAAATCCCACGAAGCTGAGGATTTCTTAATAACCCGGAACAACTTATGAGGGAAAAACGATGATTATAGAGGATATCAAACTAGGGTTGACGTTTGACGATGTGCTGTTAGTGCCGAGGAAGGCAAGCGTGCTGCCGTCACAGGTCAATGTGGAGACCTACATAACACGGGATATAAAGATGAATATCCCGCTGATGAGCGCGGCAATGGACACAGTTACCGAGTCTCGCCTTGCCATTGCCATCGCCAGAGAGGGCGGCATAGGCATAATACACAAGGCCATGACCCCCGAAAATCAGGCATCAGAGATAAATAAGGTAAAAAAATCTGAAAGCGGCATGATTGTTGACCCGATAACCGTATCCCCAGACGCCCCTGTCGGTGACGCCCTTGTTCAAATGGAAAAATTCAGGATTTCAGGTGTGCCCGTCACCAGAGATGGAATATTAATCGGTATATTGACAAACAGGGATTTACGCTTTGAGACAGACCTGACAAAACCAGTAAGAGACGTGATGACCTCGAAAAATCTGGTCACCGCCGCCGAGGGTACGGATTTGGACAGCGCCAAGGAGCTTCTGCACAAACATAAGATAGAGAAACTCCCTATCGTTGACAAAGATTTCCGCCTCAAGGGGTTGATAACAATAAAGGACATCGAAAAGAAAAAGAAATACCCCTGTGCCTGCAAGGACAGTTTTGGCCGTTTGAGGGTAGGGGCGGCAGTTGGCGTGGGAGCAGACGCGATGATTCGCACAGAGCTGCTAATAGACAACGGTGTTGACATCATCGCCATTGACACGGCACACGGACATACGGCGTCTGTAATTGAGACGATTGGAAACCTGAAGAAGAGGTTTAATATTGCCATAATAGCCGGTAATGTTGCCACAAAGGACGCGGCGAGAGACCTTATTGACGCTGGGGCGGACGCCATAAAGGTAGGCGTTGGGCCTGGCTCAATATGCACGACAAGGATAGTGGCCGGCGTGGGCGTTCCCCAGATAACGGCCATTATGGACACATGCGAAGAGGCTGCCGCGCGCGGCATTCCTGTTATCGCTGATGGCGGGATAAAATATTCGGGCGACATAACCAAGGCCCTTGCCGCGGGGGCTAGCGCCGTGATGATTGGAAACCTGTTTGCCGGTGCGGAGGAATCCCCCGGTGAGACGATTCTCTATCAGGGCAGGACATATAAGGTTTACAGAGGGATGGGCTCCTTGAGCGCTATGGCCGATGCAAACGCCGCCAGAGATAGGTACATGCAGGAGGACGTCAAGTCCCTGAGTAAACTCGTCCCTGAGGGTGTAGAGGGCAGGGTTCCAGACAGGGGGCCGATAAACGAGATGATATATCAACTTGTCGGGGGGTTGCGTTCAGGGATGGGATACTGCGGGTCGGTCTCATTAAATGAGCTGAGGGAGACATGCCGGTTTATTCAAATCACTAACGCGGGCTTACGTGAAAGCCATGTCCACGATGTCATCATAACGAAGGAATCCCCAAACTACAGGGCGGAGTGATGGCAGAATACGATAAGATATTGGTTCTGGACTTCGGCTCACAATACACACAGCTCATTGCGCGGCGTATCAGGGAACGTAGAGTATATTCAGAGATTGTACCATATAACACCCCGATAAATAAAATAAAAGACTTCGGGGCAAAGGGCATTGTTTTTTCGGGCGGCCCGGCAAGCATATATGAAAAAGACGCCCCGATTGTGGATAAATTAATTTTTGAGTTAGGCGTCCCCATTCTTGGAATTTGCTACGGGATGCAGCTAATTGTCCACCTGCTTGGTGGCGAGGTGGAAAGGGCGCAGAGGCGCGAATATGGAAGGGCAGCCCTGAATATGGACAACGGCACAGGGCTTCTCGCGGGGTTGAGCGAGGGTTCAGTTGTGTGGATGAGCCACGGCGACAGCGTAAAGACATTGCCCGCTTGGTTTCAATCGATTGCCCACACCTCCAATTCTCCTCATGCTGTAATCGCCGATGAGGGCAGAAAAATCTACGCCCTGCAGTTTCATCCAGAGGTAGCGCATACCCAAGAGGGAAGCAAAATTCTTGATAATTTTGTCCACGGCATTTGTAAGTGTTCCTCTAAGTGGCAGATGTCGTCATTTATAGAGCACGCGGTAGAGGCGATAAGGCGGAAGGCCGACGGTGGAGATGTCGTCTGTGCGTTAAGCGGCGGGGTTGACTCATCTGTTGCCGCGATATTGATACACAAGGCCATAGGGCCGCGCCTTCACTGCATATTTGTGGACAACGGCCTCCTGAGAAAAGGCGAAAAGGCAAAGGTCATAGATACGTTTCAAAGGCATTTCAATCTGAATCTCATTGTAGTTGACGCAGAAACGAGGTTTTTAGATAAGCTCAGCGGTATTACCGACCCGGAGCAAAAAAGAAAAATAATCGGCGGGGAGTTCATTGCCGTATTCGAGGAAGAGGCAAAAAAGATAGGCGCTGTGGAATATCTTGCGCAGGGCACGCTCTACCCCGACGTAATCGAGAGCGTGTCATTTAAGGGCCCGTCGGCAACCATTAAATCCCATCACAATGTAGGTGGACTGCCTGATGTGATGAACTTAAGGCTTATTGAGCCGTTGAGGGAGCTGTTTAAAGATGAGGTAAGGGAGATAGGCAAGGAGCTTGGCCTTCCTGATGAGATATGTTACCGCCAGCCGTTTCCCGGCCCGGGGCTTGCCATTAGGTGTATAGGGGAGTTGAGTTCAGAGCGGCTGCGAATATTGAGGGATGCCGATGCGATTGTCATAGAGGAGATTAAAAATGCAGGGCTATATCGCGAGATATGGCAGTCGTTTGCTGTGTTGCTGCCACTTAGGACAGTGGGCGTAATGGGAGATGAGCGGACATATGACTACACCATCGCCATGAGGGCGGTAAACAGTGTTGACGGCATGACGGCAGACTGGGCGCGTGTGCCATATGAGACGCTCTCAATAATTTCCAACCGCATAATAAACGAAGTAAAAGGAGTAAACCGCGTAGTTTATGACATAACGAGCAAGCCCCCGGGCACAATCGAATGGGAATGAGTTGTGTCAGACATTAAATCCAACGAAAGGGAATTCTCAGGCCAGGTAATATCGTGGCTTAACGAGTTTTTGAAAGACGGTGAGTATCCATTTGAAGTTGCCTCATCAGAGGCTTCCCTAAAAGTTGCGGAAAACGAGACGAGATTCCCTGACGTTCAGCTCTGGCTTAACAGGAAGGCCAGTCAGGGGTTTTGCGGTTGGGAATTAAAAACTCCAACCACACCTGTTGACAATGAAGAACTGCTTAAGAATGCTGCCGGGAAGGCAAGGGCAATGGGTGCCGGTTATTTTGTGACGTGTAATATGAGAGACGCCGTTATTTGGAGGACGCCGATATCGGAAAAGGTATCAAAAGAACATAGATATAAGACCTATCCTACAATCGTTCAAATATCCACGCCTGACGACTTATGGGTTGTCCCCAAACAACAACTTCTGAAATCAAGGATAAAAGATATTTTAAACGACCTCTCTACCATTCACCGTGAAGGACATCTTTATCTTATAGACGTAGATTCCACATTCTTTGTGCATGAGCTGTCAGAGGCTGTGAAGGCCATCCGGCCGCACGTTATCGAATCTTTGAGAGCGGAAGTTGGGAAAAACTCCGCATTTAATAAGGCGCTGCTAGCGTGGACGGCAAAACAGGGCATTGCGGTCAACGAGGCGGGACAGGCCTTCTATGAATCTGTGTCAGGACAAATTGTTTACAGGCTCCTGGGAAAGATACTCTTTTATTTGACGTTACGCCGCTTCCGCTCTGACATCCCGAAACTTGTCATAACAGGGACAAATCCCTTAGATGTTGATAAGGAGTTGAAAAAATATTTTGAGATTGCCAGACAGATTGACTATCAGGCAGTGTTTGAGGAAGAGTTTTCCGATAAGGTGCCTTTCCCGCAAAACGGGATCGAACCGCTGATTAATCTTATTGGAGCACTGAACAAATACAACTTTTCACAAATGCCTCAGGATGTTGTGGGAAACGTCTTTGAAAAACTGATCCCGCCAGAAGAAAGGCACACCCTTGGGCAGTATTACACCAACGAAGATCTCGTAGATCTTATAACAGCCTTTTGCGTCAGAATACGCTCAGACAAGGTATTAGACCCCACATGCGGCACTGGTACATTTCTTATCAGGGCATACGACAGGCTTAGAGACCTGGAAGAGAGAGACCATAAGAAACTACTCTCTATGATATGGGGAGTAGACATTGCCCATTTCCCTGCCGAACTTGCAACCATTAACTTATACAGACAAAACATAGAGAATTACGAGAATTTCCCGCGAATCACATCAATGGATTTCTTTGAGGTTAAAACCGGTGCGACGTTCAAGTTCCCTCCTCCAAAGAAGCCGCACGGTGCTGATTTTACTATGGATGAAAAGATTCCTCAGTTTGACGCTATAGTAGGCAATTTCCCATATATAAGGCAAGAACTGATAGAAAAAAGATTCGGGGGATATAAGGAATTGCTTGAAAGCGCCCTCTTTTGTGATTGGAGTAACGACTACCCTGAGTTATTTATAGGAAAAAAGTTAAAACTCTCAAGCAAGGCAGACATTTATGCGTATCTGTTTTTTCACGCGGCAAGACATCTTAAAGAAGGTGGAAGGATGGGGATAGTTACGTCCAATTCGTGGTTAGATGTTGCATATGGTTATGAACTTCAGAAATTCTTTCTCAAGAAATTCAAGATAATCGCCATGATAGAATCCAGATGTGAGCCGTGGTTTGAAGACGCTTCAGTAAACACCGTTGTAACAATCCTTGAACGCTGTGAAGACAACGCAATCAGAAACGATAACAACGTTAATTTTGTAAAAATCAGTAAGCGGCTCAAAGAACTTGTCCCGTGGGATATGAATTTTCCTATGGACAGGTGGCATGGTATCAACATGCTGGTAAACACGATAGAGACGTCCGGTTCAGACAATTACAAGCATCACGCCGCTAAAATAGTTAAACATTTGGATGGCAGCGCTACGTATGAAGACAATAATTTCAGGATTAAGGCCATAAAGCAAGGTCAACTGCTTACAGATGTAGAAGAAGCCGGTAAGACGGTTAAGTGGGGGAAATATTTAAGGGCACCTGCGATTTATTTTGAAATCATGAATAACTGTAAAGATAAACTCGTACCTTTAAGTGAACTGGCGGATATAAAAAGGGGATATACAACAGGAATAAATGAGTTTTTTTACATTGATGAGGATAGAATAAAACACTGGGGAATCGAGGATGAGTTTTTAGCTCCGATTATCAAATCACCAAAAGAGGCATTAAAGATAATCTTAAAATCGGAAGATGTTCGATATAAAGTTTTCATTTGCGGTAAAACCAAAAAAGAACTTAAGAAAAATAAACAATATGGGGCACTAAAATATATCCAATGGGGTGAGACACGAGTGTCTGCCGATGGCATACCATGGAATAAAGTAGCCACAGTCTCCGGTCGAAAACTCTGGTATGACTTAGGAGAGAGAGTACATGGCAGAATATTGCTTCAAAGGATTACAAATGATAGATTTTTTGCCCCATTAAATATAGAAAATATTAAAGTTGACAGTAATTTATACGAGTTTTTTCCAATAAAAGATGATTATTTCTATGGCCTTTTTTTATATCTGAATTCAACTCTGCTTGCCTTATTCAGGGAATTGATAAGCAGGGTGAATCTGGGCGATGGTGCAACTAAGACCGAAGGCATTGATTGGAAAGATATTTTAATACCAAAAGAGGAAATTCTCTTTTCCCTGTCGAAGCAGAACAAAAGTTTTGAAACTCTTCAGAATCGGGAAATAAAACCCATCTTTGAAGAGGTAAAAATGAAAGACAGGCAATCCCTTGACAGCGCGGTGCTTTTGGCGCTTGGGCTTGATTCGAAGAAGTATCTGAAACCGTTGTATGACGGGGTTACCGCCTTGGTGAGAGAGAGACTTGAGCTGCCTAAATTAAGAAAAAACAACAAGCAGGCAAAGACTTATAGAGACGTTGAAAAATTAAAAGAAACCGTCGTCAATGAAATACTACCGCAGGGGGCAAAACGATTTCCTGAAGCATTTGTTGATTCAAAGTATCGCAAGGACGTGAAGGAAATCTCCCTGCCAAATGAGCCTCTACAACTCGGTTCTTATTTTATGGGACAACAAGATGTTATCTCCGAAGACGGTTCGTTTAAATATACCGCGTCGTCCGTTGATGAGGCAAAATATATTATTTATTCCCAAAGGCAGGATAGTTTTATTGTAAAGATTCCACGGGAGATTACCGTAATTACAAATGCAGTTTTAGAATACGAGAGGTATGTAAAAGACCTGAAGGGAAAGTTATTTGAACAATTATTCACAAGGACGCACAACTACAACCAGGCAGAGCAATTAGCGCGGCAGGTGTTTGAAGAGATGGGATTGCCGGAGGCGTAGCGGCAGAGTAGGGCAGGGTTAAAGCCATAGCGAAACTTAACCGCCGAGGCCGGACATGATAAACGGGGCACCCGATTTCTCCTCATTCCCGTCAGAGATGTTGTGTCTTTCAGGTTTTAAATCTACCGCCTGAAGGATTAATTTCTGGATCTCTTCCATGGAGGCTTTCGTTCGCAGCGCTTCAAAAAGCCCTACCTCGATATTCGAATACAGGCAGGGGCGTAACCTGCCGTCTGCCGTGAGGCGAAGTCTGTTGCACTGGGGGCAAAACCGGCAGGTTATCGCGCTTATTATCCCTATGACGCCTGTGCCATGCGGCTCAAGTCCAGAGCGGCTGGTTACACTAAAATAACGAGCCGGGCCGTATTTTCTTAACTTCAGGGGAACAAGCTCAAATTTCATTTCGATTCGCCGCTTTATCTCGTCCGACCCTATAAAACCGCTGCTGAATAAGTGCTCGTTTACTACCGTCGGCATCAGCTCTATGAATCTTATCTGACAGCCCGTCTTTATCCCGAAACTCACAAACGCCTCTATCTCGTCGTCATTTATCCCCGCCATCGGCACCATGTTTAATTTGATTGGCAATAGTCCCGCCGCCTCCGCCGCACTTATCCCCGCCATTACATTATTAAAGTCTCCGCCTTTTGTTATCTCCGCATAGCGGTGTGGCATTAACGAGTCAAGGCTTATGTTTACCCTGTCAAGACCGGCCTCGCCCAATTGCGCGGCCATCGCCGCAAGGAGCTGCCCGTTTGTAGTTAGGGTCAATTCCTCAATACCATCTATTGCCTTAATCCCGCGTATCAACTCGTTGAGGGCATTTCTTACCAACGGCTCTCCCCCTGTTAATCTTACTTTCTTTATGCCAAGGGCAGAGGCCGCCTCCACAAATCTCAAAATTTCCTCGTATGTCAGGATAGAATCAATTGCGATTTTCCCGTCCTGATGGCAGCCGCTTTTTATTGTATCCGGCATACAATAGACGCACCTAAGGTTACACCTGTCTGTGACAGATATGCGTATGTAGTCTATGGAGCGTCCGAAGTTATCTGTTAATTGCATAAAATTAGTGGCCATGCCCGTGCGGTGTTGCCGCCTTCGGCCACGGGGATTTATCCATGACCTCCACGACGCGTATCAGATAGCCAAACGGGTAGTCGGGCTGGAAGATGTGAAACTTGTCAAACTCAAACAGTTTCCTTGACGCCAGAAGAAATCGGTAGTAGGGGTTGTCTTTATTGAGGATTTCTATAAGGCCATTGACCTGGAAACTGATATAGGACACACCACTGCCGGTATGCTGCATCCCCACGTAGAGCAGGCTTGCCTTGTTGTTTTCGTTCAGATTGGCAAGCGTCTTGCCGCCGAAGATTTCAAGGCCGCCTAAAACAGAAGGATCGAAATTCCCAATATCGCCGTAGAGCTTATTTATGGCCGCGATTCTTTCGGTGATGTCATGTTTCGTGCTTGATGACGCGGCAATATCTTCAAACATCTCAGAGTAGGAATCAAGCAGTTCCAGGCGAGGAATTAATCCTATCCCTTTTACGGTCATATTAATTGGATACAAATCGCCGCCAGCTTCGCTTCCGCGGGAAGGCCATGTCGCCATGACCGGCAAATGGGCGGAGAAATATCGCAGCGGTCTGCCTTCTCTCATCTCGCTAATAAAATTTATCCTTGACGTTACCAGCCAGCTTAGATACCGCTCAGGAAGTACATTGACTGACTTGTTGTCTTCCATATTCATATGGGACATGTACGCAATACCCCCCGTCATGCTTAATTTGTCATCTGGTTGGTATTATGAAATATTGCGGCGATAAACGTCCAGTGCTTTGTTACGCCAAAAAGGGCACGTGTGTTCTCATCGGAAGTCTTTGATTTTTAGAGTCATCACAAGTTGATAAAACGCCGCGAATCAATAGTTTATGGATAGAGTAAATCTGCTGTTGTTGTTTTGGATAAGAGGCAGGTGTATTGTGACGGAGGTCCCCTTGCCTTTTGTACTTTGTAAATAAACTGTGCCGCCGTGGCGTTTTATTATCCCATCTACCACAGACAACCCCAAGCCCTTCCCTGAACCCACCTCTTTTGTCGTAAAAAAAGGGTCAAAAGCGCGTTTCATCGTGACACCGGACATTCCTACTCCGTCGTCCTCTATCTTTATTTGTATCATTTTGTTGCTTCCAGTATCATTAATCAGCGAAGTAGCTATCCGTATTGTGCCGCGATTATTAACTGCTGCAACGGCGTTGTCCAGTATATGATAAAAGCACTGGTTTATAGCCATCGGCTCACAAAGACACTTTGGCAGCTCAGCGTATTCTTTAACGATTCTCACCTTGCAGTCTTCACCTGTGCGCATCAACAATGCCTCGTCAATACACTTGTTAATATCAGCCTCATCTGTGCCTGTCTTGTTGAGACGCGAAAATGTCCTCAATCCATTGACGACTTCCATGATTCTTTCTATCCCCTTATCAGACGTAATAATCCTGGTATGAATATTGGAAATCTTGTCGTGTACTTTAAATTCATTCAACGTATCTATTTGTTCATTTGATAAGGACTCCGACGTGAGCAGTAGCTGTGAATGTCTTATATAATGTTCAACTATCCCGAGATTTTTCTTAATGGAGCTTCCAGCCGTTTTTATAAAAGATAATGGATTGTTTATCTCGTGCGCCACACCCGCCGCTAAGGTAGTCAGAGACTCCGCTCTGTCCAACTCTATGAGCTGCTGTTCTTTTTTGCGCAAGATTACCCCTGCAATTATATGGGCGACTTTTTCCAAAAATAGTTCATCTGGTTTTGTCCATTCACAGGCTGGTGATGTGTATATATTGATTACCCCTAATAATTCGTCACCTGATAAAATGGGCACACAATAATGCCCGTGCGCAGCCATATCTTTAAATTTAATCGTGTGCGTGTCATCCATACAGTTATGTGAATACACTATTTGTTTAGTTCCTGCCGCTTTGCCGCACAGGCATGTGCCATAGGGAAGCCTTGAACACGCTGATAACTGCTCCTCGTTAAAGCCGCGATATGTCGCGATACGAAGAGTTTTTTCATTGTTATCAGCAATGAAAATACATCCTTTTAGATGTAATATGCACGTAAAATGATCCAAAATAAAATCTAAATTCCTTGACAAATGAGATTCAAGTGAATCTGATAACAACGATGATTGTAAGATAGAGTTTATAGTTTCCTGTTCTTTTAAATGCTTATCCGCAAGCTGCTGATCTTCATTGCGCAAGATTACCCCTGCGGTTATATGGGCGATTCTTTCTAAAAAAAGTTCATCAGATTTTGTCCATTTGTAAGATAAGGTTGTGTAGAGATTGATTACCCCTAATAATCTGTCCTCTGACAAAATAGGCACACAAAAATGCCCGTGCGCACCCATATCTGTTAATTTGATAATGTGCGATTCTTCCTTGCAATCAGACGAAAACACTGTTTTTTTAGTTTCTGCCGCCTTGCCGCACAGGCATGAGCCATAGGGAAGCCTTGAACACGCTGATAACTGCTCCGCGCTGAAGTTGTGATGTGCCCCGATATAAAGGGTCTTTTCCTTTTCGTTAGCAACGAAAATACATGCCCTTAGATGAAATGAACTCGCAAAATGCTCCAAAATAAATTTTAATTTCCTTGATAAATGTTTATCGAGTGAATCTGACAGTAACGATGATTGAAGAATAGAGTTTATTGTTTCCTGTTCTTTTAAGTGATAATCAATGGCCGCCTTTTGTTCCAGTAAATCAGTATAGTTCTTCTGTAATACTTGCCTTGATTTACTCCTATGAATTAGATTTGCCGCAATTAAGTAAAATATAAACATAGATAATAATACGAAGGCTACATTTCTAATAATCACATTTCTGACATCGGAAAGCCCAACCAATATACGTATATTCCAGTCGCTGTTCTTACGGTTTGTCCCTACCATTAAATATTGCACATCTATGTAATCGGTTCCTGTTTTTGGCTGCTGTTGGCGGAGTGTAATTAATCTTATGCCATCTTTTACCGATTCTTTTATAATTGGCAATGGCAATAGTGTTTTACCTTTATATTGCATTGTGTCATTAATCTTTTGTAAAACACCTGCAGATAATGGGTGAATGTAATGATACATATATCTCTCTTCATTGGAGCGGAAGATAATCTCGTGTTGGTCAACAATAAGATATGTTTCACTTATATCAGTATTTTCGGGTGTAAATATATCTATATCGTACTTAACAACGGCAACACCGATTATCTCACCGCCATCCTTTACCGGATATGACCTGTAATAAGCTAATTTATCTGTGACGATGCTAATGGCTATATCCTCATCGGGAATCCCTTTAATTGCATTTTGAAAATAGCCTCTGAATACCAAACTCTTACTGCGGCCATCATCTTTCGTAAAGTTGCTTGTTGCGATTTGGATACCTTTCTCATCTATGAGATAAGTTGCGGCAGCCCTCATAGATTTCCTGAATTGAAGTAACCGTTCGTTTATGGCATTTTCTCCATCAGGATGTCTCAAGTATTTAATAACCTCTCGATCTTCTGATACTAAATGAGAGAATTCAGCATATTTATTCACCTTTTCCATAATATAGTTATCATAAATACTCAAATGCTCTAACGCCTCTTTGTGGATATTCTTTATTGCCCTGTCTTTTGTCCAAACGACGGTAATTATCAATAATATTATGGTAATTATCGAAATACAAGCTATCAAATGAGGCGTCCTAAAATAACGAACTATATGATTTATGGGGCTATCAAGATTTACCATATCGCTTTTTTCGGGTTTCAAAGCGAAGCTCGGCCGTTAGGTGCGAAGTTAACACATTCCGTCCTTAAAGACGATTTGGGGCAGCAATGCCGCTTCGCTCTTTTCTGCGACATAAGGCGACATAAGGCAACATAAGGCAACATAAGGCAACATAAGGCAACATAAGGCAACATAAGGCAACATA
>NZ_JBJUSG010000025.1:23893-31473 GCF_046044395.1 Candidatus Magnetominusculus dajiuhuensis
AGGCTATGTTATTATGTCCGATCCATAAATGTCAATAAAAAAATCATTATTGTGGATATTATTCAAAAAAAGCGATGGACGGGGTGCGCCGCTCACCGGTTATGATTCCTTGATGGGCTGCGCTTTTTTACCTCGTCAAGCAGTTCGGTTGTAATTACCGTTGCCCCTTTTTCTCTCGCTGCGTTTTCTATCGCCCTTATTACCATTTTTCTGACAAAGTCAGGTACCGCCTTTATCCTCTGCCTTGCCGCGTCGTCCCACTGAAGGTCAGATGTGAAATCGCCCGTATCAACTTTAAGCGTCTCTTTTTCTTGTTTGGGTTCATATGTGCATAGTGGGTCCTCGTCCATAAAGTCTGCCTTGTCAGCAAATGCCCTTGCCCTGCATCCTCCGCAGACCTCCATGTATTCACAACGCCCGCATCTGCCCCCGTATTTGCCTTCTCTTAGTGTGATTAGGTTTGTAGAATTATTCCATATAGCCGCAATCGGCTCTGACTTCACATTGCCAACGGTGTCCGGCATGTATGGACAGGCGGTTACGTTGCCATACGGGTCAACGCGCATGTATGAACGCCCGGCAAGGCATCCCCTAGTCCCCGATGGGATGTGGGTACCGTCTTCGTACATTACTCTATAAATATGTGGGGCGCATCGTGCCCTCACCATTAGCCGCCGCTCTGATTTCGAGAGCGCCATTATTGTTCTCAGCGCGCTGTCGTAGTTTGCCGTTGAGATGAGTGTCCTCATCGCCCTGCCAGTACACACGAGGAAAAAGAAGTTTACTGCCTTTGCGCCCAGCTCAACGCCCAGTGAGACGAATTTTTCTACATCAGCACAGTTGCTGTCCATTACTGTAACGTCAAGCTGAGTTTCTATGCCGACTTCTCTGAGGAGATTCAGTGACTCTATGGCCTTTGACCATGAGCCGCTGACGCCTCGAAATGAATCATGTTCAGCAGGGATTGTGGAGTCTATGCTGATACCAGCACCCCTTAGTCCCGCTTCTTTGAGGCGGGTTACGTTTTTGGTTGTGATAAGTGTGCCGTTTGTCCCTAAGACCGGGATAAGTCCGGCCTCGCTTGCGTGATATATCAGGTCAAATATGTCCTCTCTCATCATTGGCTCACCGCCCGTTACTATCAGCATCATGGACTTATTTATGGCGGCGAGTTCGTCTATCAGGGCGGTGCATTGTTGTGTATTAAGTTCAGGCTCCACCGCGCTGCCCGCGTCTATGTAACAATGTCCACACGAGAGGTTGCACCGTCTCGTTACGTTCCATGAAACGATATATGGCTGATATTCCATTACATTACCCATCCCTTGTGCTTTTGTCCGCGTGAAACGAATACGCTGCATGGGGCATATCTTAACACATTCTCTGCCACAGAGCCTATATCCACGCCATCAGCGTAGTGTCTTCCCGTTCGCCCGACGAATATAAGCTCAGCAGACACGGAAGCGGCGTAATCGCAGATACTCTTATAGATTGACCCTGAGATGACCTGTCTTATTGCCGGTTTGAGCCGTGAAACATCACCGACCAGGCCCCAGCCGGCTGACATTATTTCGGCCTGGCTGGCGTCAAGCGCCTCTCTCTCCGCCTTGTCGAGAATCATGTCGCCCACCTTCTCAAGCCCAATATCAATGAAGTCGTCATGTGCCTTTTCCTGCTCTTTGGAATTAAAGGAAAAGCCGTCACCCTCTATCAGAGAGTCTTTCAATCTGGAAAAGATGTCCCTGTGCAGTGCCGTGTCAAAGACATACAGGAGGTGCAATTGCCCGTCGTACGCCTGTGCTATCTCCTTTGCCTTTCTTAAGGCGGAGATTGACGATTCACTCCCATCAAGGCATACTACTATGTTGGGAATGTTAAAGTTTATTGCTCTTTTAACGACGAGGTAGTCCATGTCATTGGCTCTTATCAGCCGAAGGCAGACGCTTCCAACAAAGCCGGTCTCCTCATGGTTAAATCCCGCGGAGCCTAATACTACGAGCGTGGATTTGTCGGCTATTTCCTGGATCATTTCGGTTATGGCTCTGAAGTTCTTACCTTCTTTTATATGTGATTTATAGGACACGCCTGAAGAGCTAAACAGCTCTTCGCACGGTTTCAGGTAGGAGATTGATATGCGCTCCATGCCGACATTTATTAGTGTATTGTGGGATTGTCTCTGTTTGGCAAGTATTTCTTCTTTTTGATATTTGGCGGGAAGCGTCGGCTCCATAACTCTGAACGCGCCCTCGTGCATTGCGGCATTAAAGGCATGAATGCCAGTGACGGGCAGTCCCAAAGTCACAGCAAGCCCTAACGCCGCTTCAGACGCCTTCATGGACAACTCGCTATTGTCAAAGCACAGTATCAGGCCGCTTATCAGTCCAGTACCCAAAACATGGGGGCGCTGCCCCCATACCCCCGCAAGGAGGGTAACCCTCCTTGACCTGTATTTTACATATCTTAATTACATATTTCTTAAAACATTATTACATGTTTCTTAGGACTTTGTAGCTTTTTCTCATTGAGAACTGTATGTCGTATTTCGAATGGGATATGGATAGGAAACAGGCCTCAAACTGCGATGGCGGGAAATAGACCCCTTCCTCAAGCATAGTTCTGAAATATTCAGCGTACAGCTTGGTGTCTGACTTTGCCGCCGTCTCATAGTCATAGACCTCGTGCTCAGTAAAGTACTGGCAGAACAAACTGCCGACACGGTAAAACTTTACGTCTGCCTTCGCGCGCTTAATCGCGTCCCTAAACCCGGTTTCAAGGATTTGCGCCTTGGCCTCAAGCAGGTCATAAAAACCCTTTCTCCCTATATTTTTAATCGTCTCAATGCCCGCGGCCATCGCAACAGGATTGCCGGAAAGTGTACCAGCCTGATAGACCGGGCCCTCAGGTGAGACCATGGACATAATTTCCTTCTTGCCGCCGTAAGCGCCCGCCGGTAATCCACCGCCAATTATCTTACCAAGGCATGTCATATCAGGCGTAACCCCGTACAACTCCTGCGCTCCACCAACCGCAACCCTGAACCCCGTCACCACCTCGTCAAATATCAGCACAATCCCGTGTTTTGAGGTTATCTCCCTCAATCCCTCAAGAAATCCCGGCTTCGGCAGTACACAGCCCATGTTGGCCGCTATAGGCTCCACAATTATACAGGCGATGGTCTTCCAGTCGTTTTTCACAACCGCCTCCACTGCCTTGAGGTCGTTAAAGGGTACTGTAATAGTTTCCTGTGCGTACGACTGAGGTACGCCCGGACTTGTGGGTTGACCAAACGTGGCCGCCCCTGAACCGGCCTTTGCCAGCAGCCCATCAGCATGGCCATGATAGCAGCCCTCAAACTTAATTATCTTGTCCCTGTTAGTAAAAGCACGCGCTACCCTGATGGCACTCATCGTTGCCTCAGTGCCAGAGCTTACTAAACGCATTCTCTCCATAGAAGGATAATATTTTTGTATTATCTCGCCCATCTTTATCTCAAGGAGCGTTGGCGCCCCAAATGTAACACCATCCTCGGCTGCCTCCGTAAGGGCATCCACCACACCCTTGTGGGCATGTCCCAGTATTAACGGACCCCACGACATGACATAATCAATATAGCCGTTGCCGTCAACATCGAAAATCTTCGCCCCATAAGCCGTGTCAATAAAGATGGGATTGCCCCCCACGGCCTTAAACGCCCTGACAGGACTGTTCACCCCGCCCGGGAACAGCTCCTCTGCCCTCAGGAACAATTTCTTCGACGTTCTCCAATTCTTTCTCATGCTGTTATACTCCTTTTACGTATAGATTTAATGCGTAATTCATAACTCGTTGCCCATTGCGCACGCGCTGATGCAGCATTGCGCGTATTGTTAAGTGAGCGTAACATAAATAACATGTTAAAGTAAAGCACTTTTGTCAGGTTTTGTCAGGTTTATAAGGTAATATTATTATGAAGAGTTCTTATCCCGTTGTGTCGGTAATATTCTAATACGAATTATATCTCAATATAAATTCATTTAAATCAGCCTGTTGCAGGCCATACGGCATCTGAAAAGAGGTAATGGCACAGGTTAAAGAACTTATTGCGTACATACATATAATACTATAATCTAAACGCGGCGCTTTCTTGTTCCGGTTTGTATGTAGGGCGCGTTCGAAACTGGAATGGGAAATAAAATCTTTTTAATTATGTTGCTGTTTGATGTTTAGGGCAATCGCATTAGAAATTGCCTCCCTTATTTTTGTCACCTCCCTTATTTTTGTCATTCCGGCTTGTCCGGAATCTGTCCTTATGCCTCAGAATATGCACAATCATCATGAAACTCCCACTAATCAGGGAAGATTCCGGACAAGCCGGAATGACGGTAAGGGACAAAGCCGGAATTATTGCATAGGTATCTTCTGCTTTTTTTTCAAATGCGATTGCCCTGGTTTGATGTTCTTATTTAATGTTCGTATTTGCTATAATTTATTTGCTATAATTGGTGTATGAAGGCTGCATATGGATGTATGGTGCATATGGATGTATGGTGCGTATGGATATGATGATAATCCCAAAGGATGGAGGAGCAAGTCAATGAGGATATATGTCTTAATCGCTGTAATGGCCATTTTATGTCTGTCTGTTGCGTCTGTCGGTGCGCAGGAAAACGCCGCGCAATGGAACTGCTTCCAAAAGATTCATGAAAAGGCGCTGACAACCGCCATCGCCCTCACGCCCACGCGGTTGAGATATGCCCTGATACCATTTTATGATTCTATGATTGACGAGTTGTATAAGACTGAGTATAAACCAACGGCATACCAGGACAAGAAGGTCTTTGACAACCTCTATGAGGCGGCAGTCTTTGAGGCACACAAGCGCAATGATCTTAAAAAAGATTACTTTGCCCGCCTGATGACAGATTTAACTATGTATGTGATTCAAAAATACTACCCCGGCCGCTTGGGCGGGTTTTGCGAGGAATGGACTTTCTTACGATACGCCCCGGTGTTCTATGGCGGTTATGACGGAGGGGACAAGAAGCCCGATTTTACGAGGTATTCGCCGGTAATTTACGGCGGGTATGAAAAGAAGCGTCTCTATGCGGATTTTAAAAACGTATTTTTCAGCGACAACTTCACAGACTCACCTGTCAGATACACTGGCGATATGCTCT
This sequence comes from Candidatus Magnetominusculus dajiuhuensis, assembly GCF_046044395.1. Taxonomy (NCBI): domain Bacteria; kingdom Pseudomonadati; phylum Nitrospirota; class Nitrospiria; order Nitrospirales; family Nitrospiraceae; genus Candidatus Magnetominusculus; species Candidatus Magnetominusculus dajiuhuensis. The sequence continues at coordinate 29,050 of NZ_JBJUSG010000025.1, forward strand.
GGTACTACAATAAGACGGTCAATGAAATTGTTAATCTGTGGATTGCTGTGTGGAAGGATGCCGACAGAAAAGCCGACAGTGTAATTGAGACATACACGCTTGTAAACCCCGAAGACGTTACGCCGTTTAATCAGAAGGCGCCAAAGATAAACAAAAAGGGCGATGATTTGGGCCTTGAGCCTAAGAACAAGCCGGTGGCCTTCCCATACGTCGGTTACAGGGCAGTATATGAGGTGCGGGACGACGATGCGGTGTTTGTCCTGTGGGAAAACAGCAAATTAGAAAGGCCGGAAGACTATACTGAGATATATAACACAAGCAACCACGGGCTTTTCTTGTTTCGGCAGAGGTATAAGCTGATAAAGCCGCTGAGGGTGTTTTCCTCAATGGCCAACGCCAGAGACTACGCCTTCAACGCCATAGATAATAAGAAATACTATGAGGCGGCTGCTATATTCGGCACCCTGATAGATAGAAAAAGCGCAGACCCCGATATGTACTACGGCCTTGGCCTCGCCCTGTTTAACATAGACGACTATATAAACAGCCTGATTAATTTCAGCAAGGCGGGTGCACACGGCGGAAGCCCTTATTACGTGGGGCTGATAAGCGAGTATCTTGCCCGCAAGGCGTCGTCGTTTGAACAGAAGATGACCCTGCTTGCTGACAGCGCCCGCGCGTACGAGCAGTATGGAACGATGGGAAATGTGCCAGAGGCCATCGAAAAAAGTAAGGCTGTCAGCATTGATGCCCTGCTGCAGTATGAAAAAGAAATGGAGTCCGTTATCTCAGATACAATGTCAACCAGTATGGAAGCCCTGCAGAAATATGAAAAAGAAAAAGGGACCGCCGCAGAACAAGGTATAGACAAAAACGTAAAGCTGACCAGACTGGAGGCACAGGCAAAACTCGCAAGACTCATTGACCTGAACGACCAATACCAATTGGTGGCCACCGGCCTTAACGAAAGATATCCAGATGCCTACAATCAGAAAAATTATGACCAGGAAATCAACGATATAAAAAGACACGTAGATGTTGCCGTGGGCATTGATGTTGAAATTGCCGGTGAACAGGAACGTGCAAACTTTGCGGAAAAGAAGGCCGCCAAAGAGTTAGCCGCGTCGCCTGAGTACCAGCGTGAGCAATGTAAACAGAGGTGTGTCGAAACAGCGTTTCAATTAGGCCTGAAACTTAACACGGTTGGATGGGAGAGGACTATAAATGGAAGGGCGTTTATCAACTGTAAGGCCAACTGCGACTAACGGGGGTATTTGCTGGATGAGCCGTTATTCGTTATACAGTTTGCTATACGGTTTGTTATAGAAATGAGCCAGTTGCAAAATGCTGTGACTGTCAGTATCTTCAACATTCTGGATTCCCGTTTTCACGGGAATGACAGACAGGGGAAGACGGAATCAGGTTGTCATTCCTGCGAAAGCAGGAATCCAGTATTCAAGGGTGGACGTAAAGGGGACATATTTATTCATTTTGCAATTGGCTCGAAATGATATGGAATTTGAGAGACAGATAGCCATAGGGGACATCCACGGCTGCTACGGGCTTACCGTTGATTTAGTGGAAAACGTAATAAAATTCGACCCTGAGCGCGACCAGTTGATTTTTATTGGCGACTACATAGACAGAGGCACGGAAAGCGCCATGGTTGTCCGGTATGTTGAGGAGCTGAAAAATAAATACAGCGCCCAAATCGTCCTTCTTGCGGGCAACCACGAATATCTCGCCTATAACGCCTTCAAATACAGGACGGCAGAGATGTTTCAACTGTGGATTATCAACGGCGGGGTAACCACGATTGACAGCTATGAGGGCGTAGAAAACGCCAACAGGTACGAAAACGCACAGAAACATCTCATGCCATTTGTTGAGCAGCTTGAATTTTATTATGAAACCAAGACCCATATTTTCATGCACGGCGGCATTCCATTGGGAGAGACCATAGAGACCGCAAAAAAGAACTCACTCTTATGGGAGAGGAGCTACGATAAATATAGGGGCAAGGACATAATCGTCGGCCACACCCCGCACAAACATGTTACGAAGTATACAAACGCCGTTGTAATAGACACAGGGGCGGTGTTTTACGGCAAACTCTCTGCTTATGACCCGATTAACAACAAAATCTACGAGACCATAAACTCAAACCCAAGGCCAGGACAAAAGGCTTAGCTCTACGGGTATTTTTTATAGCATCAATGATTCTTTTGCTCAAAGCCAATTTGTAACTGATATGTAATCTCTAAGGTTGTACAATGGTGCATGATGGTTACCCGAATAGGTGGTGGATAATAAAATACGAATAGAATCGAGCCAATTGCAAAATGCTGTGACTGTCAGTATCTACAACATTCTGGATTCCCGCTTTCCAGACTGTGTCACAATAGTAAAGCAGCCCCCCCCCCC
>NZ_JBJUSG010000026.1:0-31391 GCF_046044395.1 Candidatus Magnetominusculus dajiuhuensis
TAGGGATGCCCTCGCAGGGAAATCAACGGGTGTAGTTATTTAGACGCTTACAATACTATCATCTCTGATGGGATGGGGGATTAACCACCGTACAAATTTTGCCTCATAATCTCTGTGATGCAGTACAATGATACCCTCCGAAATTCCAGCACATATAGGCTCTCCGCAACTGCAAGTAAGAATATCGTATTGACCGTTTCCTTTCACACTGGCGACTAAACCACGCATATCAAGGGTAAAACCATCAGTCAGGCATTCGTTATTAATCCACAGAGAAGGCACCATATGCTTTTTTGAAGATGTATCGTCTTTAACAACACGGTATTCAATTCGTAATGTGTCGTAATCCATGTTCTCCCCCAATCTCATGCCCTCTTATTAACCTTCCCCCTACCGGTAAGACCTCTGACATTACCAGTAATTTAAGCGGCGCAATGAGCATTCCTGCACCGCGGGGAAGGATAAGCTATTATAACACCAAAATAAAAATATTTTCTTCTGTCTCGTTATCAATGGTATCTAATGGTATCGCTTCCATTCTTGACAACCTACAGTATCGGGTGGAGTTCATGGTCAATGGCGATGCTTAATGGCGGCAATGAGATATTTACTGTATCCCAAACATGACGAGAGGACACGTCTTCATAGTCATGGCGATATATGTTACCAGACCCAGCCATTTGTCGCCATGCAATAGAGGGGTGTTTTTCTTTTATAGAATCAGGCAACCGGCGCGATGCTTCAGATATTATTTCAAGGCAACGAGTAACAGCGTATATTGTTCGCATGTCTTTACTGAAAGAGTCGTAATCCAATCCTTTGGTAAAATCAACAGCAAGGTCAATCTGGTAACGGATGTCCATGAGAGCCGTACGAATGGAATTAAAAGGCATAACGTGTTTCCATCGTTACAGTAGTGAATACATAGGGTTTAAGAGCATCGCGGTTGACAACATCTACGCGGCCCTGAAATAAACCGGCGATATATTCTTTAAGGTCAACATAGTCAAAAATGGTTATATGACTTTCAGGGTCGAACTCAAGCAAAATATCTATGTCGCTATCTGCGTGGTTGTCCCCGCGCGCAATTGAGCCAAACAGAGCCACATGTCTAATGCCACGCGCCCGTAAAACAGTCTCGTTTTCCCTCAGCTTTACAAGAATTTCTTGACTATTCATGTATTTATTATACCTTGCAATGTGTCCTCTTGACAACCTCCGGTATCAAAGGGGTAGAATAGGAGCGCGTGTACATCATATGGGGTTGACCTCCGGCCTCCGCCAAGTTTATAGGCGAAAGGAGGTGTTCCACTTTTTCCATCTTACCTCAATAAGACATTGACAATGACACTGAGGTACTCACACCTTGCCCCGGCCCATAAGGTTAAGGCGGTGGACATCCTTGATAACGCTATCGGTGGAAACGCAAACTATACAAAAACTATACAATCAAGTCAATGATTAACCTGCTGCTACCCTGTAAACCCGCTTGTTTATTGGAGCGGGCGACGAGACTCGAACTCGCGACCCCAACCTTGGCAAGGTTGTGCTCTACCAACTGAGCTACGCCCGCTCTTCATGAGCTACTGCCTACCTGAGCTACTGCCCGCGTTAAAATAATCCTTGTATCTTGCAACACTTTCACTGTATGATAGCAGTGTCGCTGTTACACGATACACGATTGAGATAATATAGGAAAGGGTTTGTATTTGTCAATATGTATTATCCAGATTTAGAAGAATTTAAAAAGATGGCCGGGAAAGGCGGTCAGGATGGGCGTAAGTTTGACCTCATCCCCGTCTATAAGGAGATACTTGCCGACGCCGAGACGCCTGTTTCAGCGTTTTATAAGATAAAGAAAAAATACTCTTTTTTATTAGAGAGTGTCATGGGCGGGGAGAAATGGGCGAGATATTCTTTTCTGGGCGTAAGTCCGTTGAGTATATTTAAATCTTCGGGGACTTCAATAGAAATAACGGACCTGCGAACCGGCCCCGGCGGTGTGCGCTCAGTTAGGGTGGCCGATGACCCCGTTGAGGCCCTGCGCGAAGAACTTAATAAGTTTAAGGCCGCAACATTAACCAGCCTGCCCCGTTTTTACGGCGGTCTCGTCGGCTATATGGGATACGAAAACGTGCGCTTTTTCGAGAGGCTTAACATAGGCGATAAACCCTCGCTCGGCCTTCCCGATATGCTTTTTATGACCATGGATACCGTCCTGATATTTGACAATCTAAAACAGGTGATCAAGGTGGTGGTCAATGCCCGCATCATGGACAACCCCTCGCCGGAGGCCGCATACGCAGAGGCAACAGCCAAAATAGACTCCATTATAGAGACGCTGGGTAAAAGCGCCGAACTACCACGGCTTGATGTAAATTATGCCTATCCCGATACGCAGTATAAATCCTCCTTTAATAAGCATGATTTTCTTGGCGCCGTTGAGAAGGCGAAGGAATACATAAGGGCAGGGGATGTCTTTCAGGTAGTTGTCTCACAGCGCTTTGAGACTGAGGAAGAAGTATATCCCTTTAATATATACAGGGCGCTGAGGGTAATTAACCCGTCTCCCTATATGTTTTATCTGGATATTGGCGATGCCGCTATTGTCGGGTCATCCCCTGAGATACTTGTCAGGCTTGAGGGCAACCGCGTGATTCTCCGCCCGATTGCGGGTACACGCCCACGCGGCCTTTCTGACGAGGAAGACCTTGAAATGGAAAGGCAGCTCAAGGCCGACCCAAAAGAAAATGCCGAGCATATAATGCTCGTTGATTTGGGCAGAAACGACGTAGGGCGCGTAGCCCGTCCGGGGTCGGTAGAGGTTACAGACCTGATGTGTGTGGAGAGATATAGCCACGTCATGCACCTCGTATCGAACGTCGAGGGGACGCTTGCCGGGGGACTGGACGCGTTTGATGTGCTTAGGGCGTGTTTTCCCGCGGGTACAGTAACCGGCGCCCCAAAGGTGAGGGCAATGGAGATAATAGACGAACTCGAACCCGTGCTGAGGGGGCCTTATGCCGGGGCGGTCGGCTATTTCAGTTTCTCCGGGGCGATGGACATGTGTATTACTATCCGGACGCTTGTTATTAAGGATGGCACGGTCTATGTTCAGGCCGGGGCCGGCATTGTGGCCGACTCAATTCCGGAAGGCGAATACAATGAAACGGTAAATAAGGCAAAGGGTATGATGCGAGCCGTGCAAATGGCAAAAACACAGTTTTCCCTAAATCCTAAGAAGGACAAGGAATAATTTATGCTTTTAATGATAGACAACTACGATTCGTTCACCTATAACCTCGTCCAGTACCTTGGTGAACTTGGGCAGGACGTGAGGGTCTTTAGAAATGACCGCATAACAATAGACGAGATAAGGGCGCTTGCCCCGCAGGCTATTGTAGTGTCGCCGGGGCCGTGTACGCCTATGGAGGCAGGGGTCTCTGTTGACGTTATAAAGACGTTTCACGGCGTCATCCCAATTTTGGGCGTCTGCCTTGGGCATCAATCCATAGGGGCGGCCTTCGGGGCCTCTATAGTCAGGGCGGACAGGCTCATGCACGGCAAGACCTCGCAAATTCACCACGACGGCAAGGGTATTTATGATGGAATCGAAAACCCGTTTACCGCAACACGGTATCATTCTCTGGTCATAAAGCAGGGCACACTGCCGCCGGAGTTTGAAATAAGCGCGTGGACACTTGAGGATGAGATCATGGGGGTGCGCCATAAGGAGTTCTTAGTCGAGGGCGTACAGTTTCACCCTGAGTCCATTTTGACGACGGTTGGCAAGGCAATTTTAAAGAATTTCCTGCGCCTTGCCGACAGCCATAACGCCCGCATAATGATATGATAAAAGAGGCCATAGACAAACTCACGCGGCGTATCAACCTTTCAGAGGGTGAGATGTCAGGAGCTATGGCTGAGATAATGGAAGGCAGCGCCACCCCCGCGCAGATTGCCTCGTTTCTCACGGCATTAAAAATGAAAGGCGAGACCGTTGAGGAGATAACCGCGGCGGCGCTTGTGATGAGAAAAAAGGCCGGGCGCATAACCGCCCCTGAAGATGTCGTAGATACGTGCGGTACGGGCGGCGATTTGTCCAACACGTTTAATATATCAACAACGGCGGCCATAGTTATTGCCGCTTGCGGCGTGCCGGTTGCCAAGCACGGGAATCGTTCCGTGTCAAGCCGCTCTGGTAGCGCCGATGTGCTTGAGGCGCTGGGCGTGAAGATAGATTTGGCACCGGAGATGGTTGAAAAGTGTTTACATGACACAGGGTTTGGGTTTATGTTTGCGCCCTTGTTTCATCCCGCAATGAAACATGCCGCCCCTGTGCGGCGCGAGATGGGAGTGAGGACGATTTTCAATATTCTTGGGCCGCTGACTAATCCAGCCGGTGCGCGGCGCCAGATAATGGGCGTATTTGCAAAGGAACTTGTAAAACCGCTGGCACATGTGCTTGGAAACCTCGGCGTGGTTGACGCTATGGTGTTTCATGGCGAGGACGGCCTTGATGAGATAACCATAACGGGCAGGACGTTTATATCGCGATTTAAAAATGGTCAGATCGAGAACATGGAATTAACCCCTGAAGACTTTGGATTTAAACGCGCACATATTGACGCTATCAAAGGCGGCGACAGTCAGGAAAACACCGCAATCACGATGAGAGTTCTTGATGGTACTTATCAGGGCGCGGCTCGTGATATTGTACTGATGAACGCGGCGGCAGGACTGATGGTCTCAAACCTTGGCATTGACGATATTAAGGAGGCCGTGACAGTGGCGAAAGACGCCATAGACACCGGCAAGGCGTTAGAAAAACTTGATGAGATACGAAGTGTGACGAGGAGATACGAAGGGTGACGAATCTGATTATTTCAAAAGCCCCAACAGCCTGAACATGCCAGCTATGAGGGCGGCCTGTGCCACCAGCATGGCGGCTACCCATTTGATGATGTCGGACTTTGAGGATTCCATGTCCGCCTTTAGTTCGAGCCTCACTTTCTCAAGGCCTACCGCTGTAGCAAACCCCTCCGTGCTTGTTTCCTGCGCTACCTTGAGCGCTTCAGACAAGCCCTTCGCTTGCTCATCCGAAAAGCCGGACGACTTCAGGGACTCCACCACCCTTAATGTGTCAAACAATACCGCTGCCATAGCTTCATTATAACCTATCTGTTATTTTTTTTCAATTCTTTTCTCTGCCCCACCCACCAGCCAATCCTAAGATTCAGTGTGTGGCGCGGAGAGTTATAGCGGGTAATTATTTTGAGGTACAAACATTACACATATAGACAAACAATAGAATTCTACTTAAAACACAGCCGCTGTGGGAATGCGGCGGTATAGCTCTGGTGTGAGGGGTGAGGGGAAAAAAAGATAAAAAAAGGCTTGACATAAGATAAACAGAGACGATACACTACCTTTTAATAACGTCTCTAATAACGTCTCTAATAACGTCTCTAATAACGTCTCTAATAACGGCGTTTGAGGCGGGTTGATGTTTGGGTGTGGCATTTGTTACTATGAATATGTCGTTTTGTTTATAAGTAAATGCACGGGCAACGAGGAGGGATGTTGATATGCTGGACATAGGGAAGAAGTACTTGGACGCGGGGGCGGGTGTGTTGTGCGAATCAGTGCAGTATTCGTATGCGTTTGTTGAATATACGGGCCTTGTCCTGTTCAGTTACATTAAGAAGGGGGGCGTGGTCGCCGCTTATGCCGTTGAGCCGGTTGCTGACGCGGTCGGCCCGACTGTTTTTACCCCGGTTATGAGGATTGCCGGGGCTGCCTACGACAAGACAGTAAGCGGATTGTCGGACAGTCTTTCTGTTGCCTCGCAGGCAATCAGCAAGGTCTTCTCCTGCCGAAGAGGGAAACTTGAGTCGCCTGAGGCTCTTGAAGCGCTTGAGACAAGGCTTTCACAACTTGAGGAGAGATTGTCATACATCGAAAAGCACGGTATAATTGCCACAAACGAGGGCTTGCATGTCAAGGGCAAGAAACTTACCGAGGACAGACTAATGTTCCTGAGAAACATAGTGAATGAAAATATTGATCTGATGGTAGATGGGCAAAATGGGCAGTAGAGATTCTCGTTTTTTAAATGGAGGAACAGATAATAATTGAAATAGAAAATAGTTTATACCAAAATGCTATAATAACCGGATTCGATTATAAAACTGACTCACAAGGAGACGGTTACAATGGTTAACAAGAGGGTTATTAACGTTGGTATAGATTTGGGCACATCGAGGAGTGTCATAGCGTGTGACAACGGCGTCAGGACGTATTTGCCGAGCGTTGTGGGCTATCCAAAAGACGCTGTTGCGAGGAAGCTGTTTGGCAAGGACATCGTATTTGGAGACGAGGCGCTCAAGCACAGGATGTCATTAGAGATGCACAGGCCGTTTGACAAGGGGATGCTGAAGATTGCGCAGGACCTGGACGAGAATTCTCCAGAGTATAAAAGGGCGATAGAGGCGGCGAGGGCGTTACTAAAGCGTCTTATTGAGATTGCCCTGGAGGCTGACCCCGGCGGGGACGGCAACGTGCTGGTCAGAGGTGTACTGGGTGCTCCTGCCCTTGCAAGCAGGAAAAACAAAAAGGCAATGCTTGAGATAGCCCGTGGGATACTTGACGATGTGATGTATGTGTCAGAGCCGTTTGCGGTTGCGTATGGGCTTGGGCTGCTGACAAACGCCTTCATAGTGGATATAGGGGCCGGCACGGTTGACCTTTGCAGGATGCACGGCACCATGCCCACAGACGATGACCAGATAACGACAATGAAGGCCGGTGATTATGTTGACCAGGTTTTTTATGAGCTGCTCACAAAGAAATATACAGATGCGAATTTCACCGTAAATATGGTCAAGAAATTCAAAGAGGAAAACTCCAACATATCCCAGCGCGGCGACAGCATTTATATAGAGCTGCCCGTCAAGGGCAAGCCCGTAAAGCATGACGTAACGGCTGAGCTGCGGCTGGCGTGCAAGGCAATCGTGCCGGACATCGTTGAGGGCATAAGGAAACTCATTGCCTCGTTTGACCCTGAGTTTCAGATGCACCTGAAGGAAAACGTAATACTTGCCGGTGGAGGCAGCCAGATAGTTGGCTTAAAGAGGGAGATAGAGGAGTTTATGATAGAAAAGTTGGGCTATGGCAAGGTGACAACCGTGGAGGAGCCGCTTTACGCCGGGGCAAACGGCGCGCTGATGCTTTGCAGGGATATGCCGGATGAATACTGGCACGAACTTAAGGATAGAGCCAAATAAGATAAGTTAAGACAGTAAAATCAGGACATTGAGTTGGGGATTGGGAGCCGTACTATGGAAAAGTTATTAACAAAGAAGTTTTTCTTACCGCTGATAGCGGCGCTGTTTCTGTTTGCGGTATTTATTGATGAGAATACAGGCCCCGTGCCTATGAAGTTTTTTATAGGCAGCCCCATTCACATGCGGCTGAGTCTGATAATTGTCGTAAGCATGGCGATGGGGTCAGCCCTGACCATAATAAGTTTTTTGATTGTCAAAGGGATTCAGCAAAAGATAAAGAAGAGAAAGATGGAACAGGAAATAAGGGATTTTTAACCGAATGATTTACAGGAGGTTTTAGAAAATGGAGACAGGATTCAGGTATAGGATGGAGCACTTAGGGGATTTGTTTGTGGGTATGGTGGACAAGGTGTCTGAGGCCGCGAGGTGCTCGGCCAAAGGGGTCATTCTCACGTATGATATTCATTTTCTGAAAAAGAAAAGGCAGGGGCTGGTCAGCATTTTGGGGGCGCGGGTTGCTGCCCTGAGAAAGACCGACCCGGAGCAGGTTGTTTTTGCGGACAAGGACATCAGAGAGCTCCTGATTGACCTTGATGAGACAGAAAAGAGATATGAACAGTGCGTCGCAGAGCGCCAAAGCAGGCTCTATCCATCAAGCTGTTCTTGCTCATGCACACCACAGGATGAGCCACACACCCACGAAGAGGCGCATACGCACGATGAGCCACATACACATGAAGACCAGCACATTTATGACGAACATCATACGCACGAGCAAGAGTATATGCGTGAGCAAGAGATCGCGCACGATGAGCCGCATACGCACGAGCAAGAGCACACGCACGATGAGCCGCAGGCTTACGACGAGCCTCATGTGCACGAAGAGGAGGCGCACACCCATGACGATGAGCTACACGCTCATGACGAGCCACATGTCCACGAAGAAGGGCACGACGAGCCGCACACGCACGAGGAACACACGCACGAGGAACATGTTGAGGAAAATCACGAAGAAGGAAGCGACCGGGCAGACTGATGGTTAATCACGCGTTGACGCGCGTATTGAATATAAGGAGGAATTTGAGATGTCGAAGATATTGGCAGGAGTATTTTTAGGGGTTTTTGTAAGTACGCTGTTTTATGAGATATTTAAGAGGCAGGAGCCGGAGATGGCCAGTAAGTTGGCGGCAAAGGTGAAGGAAAAATTCAATGAGTTTATGGAGCCTAACAAAGCAACCAGCGACGAGGCAACGAGCTGAGCTATGAATCATCTCTGGCGGTATTTAAATTACCTGATAATCGCGCTGATAATCGGCACAGCGGCCTATCTGCTTATCTTCAATCCGGCCAAGCTATTGAAACGTGACGGCTGGGAAGAGGGGATGATTAGAAATGCCAGGCAAAATGCCCAATCGCCGGAGATAGTAGCGTGGCAAAAGGGAGCTCAGTCTCCCGCCCAGGGTAATAACAACACAGACGCGCAGGCTCAGAACCCAAACGCCGCAGACCCGTATGGCCAGTTCTACGACCCCAACGCGGCACAGCCTGGCCAGCCACAGCCCGGAGCGCTTGACACGCAGCAGGGGGTGTATGCCCCTCAACTAGACACGGCTAATACGGCGGCACCGGCGGCGGCCATATCACCGCTTGAGCTGATTCTTCAGGAGGGCCACTGGATAGGCCTTGAGACTATTCCACTGACGCCGGCAATCGCCACGGCCAATAGTATCCCGTTAAACGTGAAGGGCGTCCTCGTAGATGAGGTAACGCTTGTGGCGGCATACTCCGGCCTTTTTGCGGGGGATGTCATCACGGCAATCAACGACGCAGAGGTAACAGACCTGCTTACTTTCAGGGCGGCCACAAGGCCGGCTGCTAATGCGAAACAGGCGGTTGTAACGGTTTACAGGACGGGCGCGCAGAAAAAGATAACGGTTACCGCGGCGGATGTGCTGGGCATAGCCCAAATGGAGGCAGCCCCGATGATACTGCCCACTGACACCGCGCCCCACGGCTACTACGGCCCGTGCAACAAGTGTCATGCCATTTCTAAAACCGCCGCAAACACAGGGCAGCTTGCTAAGGACGCAGGCGATGTACTAACCATAACACCACCGCCAATCGCGTGGGGGGCAAAACCGCCCCACAGGGACAGAGGGCAATGCACAAACTGTCACAAGATAATCTGACCTACGCGCAGTGCTACACCTGCGAGAGAAAGGCCAGCGGCATAGCCGTCGGCTCTAATCTCCTGCTTGCGGTGTTTAAACTGATTGTAGGTATCATAAGCGGCTCTAAGGCCGTCATTGGTGATTCTTTATATTCGTTCAAAGACTTCCTGACGTCGCTTGTGGTGTTAGTCGGGGTAAAAATATCCGGCAAACCCGCTGACGACGACCACCACTACGGTCACGGCAAGATAGAGTTCGTGGCAATCTTCCTGATAAGTCTGCTCATAATAATCGGCACACTGTTCCTGTTCATTCACTCGGTAAAGGACGTGTGGGGGGCGTTTCACGGCACGGTAAAACCGCCTAAGTTCATAGCCTTCTGGGCGGCGATTGTGTCAGTTATCGCCAATTATAAACTGTCATCATATCTGCACTGTGTGGGGCAGCGCCGCGGTAGCCCTGCAATGATTGCCAACGCCAAACACAACCACTCAGACGCCGTGTCCTCTGCCTTTGTGGCGGGGGCAATAGTGCTCACAAGGTTTGGGTTTTACTTTGCTGACCCGCTGGTTGCCGTCATAGAGACACTTGACCTCATAAGACTGAGCGCCTCAATGCTCAATGATTCACTGAAGGGGATAATGGATTCCTCCATAAGCCCGGCTATCATACGGCAGATGAACCACTTTGCAATGCTCGTCCCCGGTGTTAAACGCGTAGCCTCGATAAACGCGAGGAAGGTAGGGCAGGGCATATGGGTGGAGATAGTGATAAAGGTTGACCACGCCAGGACGCTTGACAACGGCTATATGATAGGCCGCCAGGTGGAGGAGACGCTTATGAAGCGCGTGGATAATATAGTGGGAATTAATCTGGCCATAGAGCCGTACATGCCATAACGGTGGAGGTTAATAGCTAAATGGAACATATAGATTGGTTTGATAAGATACTGACCGTATCGGGGACGTACCTGCCGACTATCAGGCAGGAGGTCAAAGAGATGATAAACGAATACGATTTAGCTCACGGCGGCACGAAGCCGCACAAGTACATAGCCTACGCCATTGGCAGCAAGCTGATTAAGAACGCGGCCATAAAGGCGGGCGGCATAGGGGGGCTGACATCAATACCGGCGGCGTTGCCCGTAGTGGGGTCATTTGGCACCGCGCTCATTGGGGGCGCTGTTGACCTTGCAATCGTGCTGAGGATGCAGATAGAGCTGTGTTATGCCCTGTCGGTGGCGTATGACGTTAACATGGATGATGATGAGCTGAAGGCGGCGGCGCTGGCGTTGGTGGGGTTTTCTGGTTCGGCGGCGGCGGCAAAGGCGGTAACGGCGGGCGTGTTGAGAAAGACGGTGGACACGCTTGCTGAGGATTATATAAAGACCGGGCTGGCAAGGGCGGCTGCCGAGGTGGCGGAGAAGGTTGTCCCCCGCCTGTTAAGTAAGTGGTATAAGTTTTTGCCTGTATTGGGTATTCCACTTGGTATATCAGTAAACGTGGCAACCACTATGATGATAGGAAATCAGGCAAGAAAATACTTCAGCACATGGATAGATGGCGACGAATTGGGCCGATATGAGGGCGAATGATGACAGCGAATAATAGGGGACTAAGATACCTGTTATATGCCGTTGGGGCGATACTGTTGATAAAAATTGTCTCAGACATACTCCTGTATAACAGACTGATTGACGAGGAGCATTTTTTGCACATATCGCACGGGCAGCTCGAAATTGAGCTACAAAAGCGGAAGAATATATACAAAAAGGCCGCCTTTGCCGTGGACACGTATATAGAGACGGAGAAGAGGCTCTTTAATGTGCTCATTGAGTTAAGCGGGGCAATCAGGGCCGGGGCAGGTATCAATGTTGCTGAAACCAGGCAAATGCAGGACGAGGTGGCCGACCTCGTGGGCAGACTTAAGGCCCTTGCCGAGGCCTCGCCAAACCTGAAGGCCAAGGGGCCTTACCTGTATTTCATGCAGACTATCTGCAAGGCTGAGCAAGGCGTGGTGCTGGCACGGCTGCACTATAATGACGCCGTTGCGGAGTACAATACTTTTTTGAGACTATTCCCGTATAATCTTGCGGCATGGACACACGGGTTTAAGAAGGCGCAGTTCAACACCGCGGACAAGGGGGCGGACATTGTGCCGGAGGTTGCAAGGCTCGATTTTACGAATATGTTTGACAAGGGAGACAAATGAAATATCCTGAGTGTACGAGATGCGGCAAGTGGTCGCCGATACTGAGTGCGATAGGGAATTTTACCATCTCTATTTTTAAGTTCGTGGTGGGCGGACTTACCGGCAGTAAAGGGTTGATGGCCGACGGGGTTCATTCCATAGCCGACGGGGTATCGTCGCTGTTTGTACTCATAGCGCTGAGGATATCTGGCAAGCCCAAAGACGCGGGGCATCCCTACGGGCACGGCAAGGTGGAATATATAAGCACCATATCGGCGGCCCTTTTCATATTCTTATGTGCGACCTTAATATTGATTGACGCCCTGCACAGCTTTAAAGACGGCTCACACGCCATACCGGGCAACGCCGCCCTTCTGGCGACTGTTATATCGTTATTTTACAGCTATCTCATGTACACGTCAAACACCTGCGCGGGGACGCAGCTTAACAGCCCGGCGATGCTTGCCGACGCGGCGGAGAGCAAGGCAGACAGCCTTACCAGCGTGGCGGTGCTCCTTGGCCTGATAGGCACTAAGCTGGGCTTTATATATTCGGATACAGTGGCGGCGGTGGTCGTGTCCATATTTGTGTTTCACATAGGAGTGGAGATGTTTATGAAGGGCGTACACGGCCTGATTGACATATCAATGGACAGGGACACGCTTGAGGATATAAAAAACATCTGCCAAAGGGTAAGGGGAATCGAAGGAGTGCGGGCGATACGCTCACGCTGCATGGGGCAGAAGTGCAGCGTTGACATAGACATAGAGGTAGCTCGTACCTTTACAGTCTTAGAGACCCATACGATGGTAGAGCAGGTCAAGGCGATAATACTCAATAAGATAGAGGGCCTCGACGCAGTGTTTGTGAGGGCGTATCCGATTGAAAAGTGGAGGTTTTGGAACTGATGCCGAGGTTAGATTTTTTGGGAACAATTGCCGCGGTCCTGTTTATTGTGGCCAATGCGTACTATCCGGCAAAGGTAATAGCGAGGCAGCTTCTTGGCCATACTAAGGAGATAGCGCAGTTCTTTCAGGGCTACCTGAGGTGGCACATACTGCTTAACCTGCTTGGTCTATGGGTTACGCTTTTTCACGGCCACTATGCCGACGAGAGGAATGTCATACTTCAAATGTCATTTTTAGTAACGGTCTGGCTTTCGGTAGTGGGTGGTATGATGTATTTTAAGTGGCCGTACAGGTATTACAGGGAGATGAAACTGGTACATTCGCAGCAGTTGATGTTTTATGTGTGGATTGTGCTGATAATTTTGGGACATTCAATAATATGAAGCTACCTGAGGAGGTTTAGTGTATGGGGATTAATGTGGATACAGGGGATTTGAAGGTTTTTCTGAGAACTGTATCAATAAAAGGGAAGATGTTTATGGATTCGCTTGTAAATGGCTATAACAAGATGTTGCAGTTGAATCCCGCGGACGCCAAAGGTATTTACATGGATGTAGGGACGAAATTGAGAGATAAAGGGGACTATGAGGGTGCCATAAGGAGTTTTAAAAAGGTGCTGGATGTGGATACGGTAAACGCGGAGGCGCTCTATGAGATAGGCAGGACATATCTGAAGGTCGGCCTTCCCAACGAGGCCATAGAGTCCCTCGGCAGGGCGACGAACTTAGACAGGAGCTCGGCCCTGAGCTTATTCTATTTAGGTTCGGCCTATTTCATGGTTGACGACAACCCCAAGGCGCAGTGGGCGCTCCTTGAGGCGATAAAGTTAGACCCTACCTACGCCGAGGCATACTACAAACTAGGCCTCGTCTATGACAACATGTCCGACTACGACAACGCCATTGAGTCCTACAAAAAGGCGGTCTCCATTAAGCCGAATCTCATCAAGGCATACCAGAGCATCGGGCTTGCCTATGAGGCAAAGGGGCAGAGGGAGGAGGCGGTGAAGTATTTTAAGATGGCGCTACAAAATGAGGAGAAGGCCGTTTAACGGTAAAAAAACGATGGGATGCCCATTGAAAAATATAAATAATTCAACTAAAGGAGTATAAATATGCTGAGTATAGTGTTTGGTTTGATAGCAATGTGTCTTGGCCTGTGGGGTATGGTGACGTATTGGTGGTATGTGGTGGATGTGTTTTTGGCCTTGCTGCCGGTGGCGCTGCTGTTTGGCGGTTTTGTTGCGTTGGTTGCTGGTATAAGAAACACGGGATTGAAGGCGAAGGTCAAAAATTTCAACGGGAAGATGCCTCATGACGAAACTGCTGGCGAAAGAGACCGATAGGAGAACGATATGGCAGAGACTAGAAACGATTATAAACAAAACGACTCAAAGGGATATTCGCAGCAGCCGCCACAGGTGAGCTGTCCGAGGAGTTTTAAGCCGTGGATATGGACGCTTGTGCTTTTGGCGGTAATCACCCTTGGCTGGACATTGTTTGAGAGCTACAGAGAGGGCGGCATAGTAAAGAATTTGATTGAGACTGACGACATTAAAAAAGCGATAAACAATAAGATCACCGGTGTGGATGTCCCTAATAAGTATTACAATACGGTGGCCGGGCCAACCGTCGTTAACACCGTACAGGACAGTTACCATAATATAATTGAGACTGTGAGGCCGGCGCTGATAAGCATAGACGTTGTCATCAATACCACGGCGCCAACTGACCCTGCCCCGGCGGCAGCCGTTCAGCCTCAAAATAACCCTGTGCTGGTAGCCGGTATGCCCGTGGAAAACTACACTCGTGTAGGGTCAGGCGTGATTGTCGAACCCGCGGGGTTTGTGTTGACTAGTTTTCATGTAATCGAAGGCGCCGCGTCATTTAAAGGCACGGTTTATGGTGCTGGCGGGGCAAGGGAATACCCGATGAAGGTGGTAAACGTGGATAAGTCCACTGATTTGGCCTTGCTTAGGCTCGTTGGTGACGGGCCGTTTCCCGCGGCGGTCTTAGGGGATTCAGATGCTGTGAGGTCAGGCGATGTTGTCCTTGCTATGGGCAGTCCATTCGGATTTGACCAGACGATAACCTCCGGCATAATCAGTGGCCGAAACCGCTCAATAAGCATAGGCGGCAAGGTTTATGAGGGGATGTTCCAGACAGACACCCCGATAAACAAGGGCAACAGCGGCGGCCCTCTTGTCAATGCCAGAGGCGAGGTAATAGGTATTAATACGGCGATATATTCACCGACGGGGTCTTTTAGTGGAATCGCGTTTTCGATTCCAGCCAATATGGCCTCGACTTTGGTGGCCGGAGTTGTGGACTTTAATAACACGCCCACACAGGCGGCGGCAGGGCAGATAGCGGCCTGGTCAAAGCAGGGCAGACAGATAGGCAACTCATTTAAACTTCCCAGCGGGCAGATGCTCCAACCCCCTCATCAGTATAGGGGCAGGTGCATAGACTGCCACCCGCAGCTCTGTCCGACGAGCAAGGCCGCGGGGGCGATTGCCGTGGCGGCGGGGCAGCAGGGCGGTGACCCATTTTTTGGCGCAGTGCTGTTGGACGTTGACACAGTGGTTGCAAAGCAGTTTAATCTGGCACACTCAGGCGGCGTATTGGTTGACACCGTGTTTCCAGGCACACCGGCTGACACTGCCGGTATCAAACGTGGCGATATTATTATGAGGCTTGACGGGCAGCGCGTGATGACGGTTGACGATTTCAAAAAGGCGATGGCCGCAAAAAAGGTTGGCGCGAAGTTCGAAGTAGCCATGTTAAGTGCCGGAGTGAGAAAGACCGTCAAGATGCGCACAGGCGCGTATCCTCCTCAGTTGCCGCAACTGCCACAGGCGAAGCAGCCTAAGGAGTTTGATTGGCTTGGAGCTGAGATATCACCCTTGCTGACCGCGCTGCAGGGCTACACGACGGGCGTATATGTGGCAGACACAGGTGGGATTCTGGCGGCGTCAGGCGTTGCTCGCGGCGATGTCATAAGGGCGGTAAACAATCAACCCGTGAAAGACATGATGTCCTTTATTAAGGTTGCGCAAAAGGCAAACCCTGTTGATGGGATACTCCTTGATATAGTGCGCTCAGGGCATCCGATGTTCATAACGGTCAAAGGATAACGGTAATATGACTGACAACGACCAGCTCAACGACATACTGAAAAAGGTCTATGCAAAGGACCTGGGGCTGCTTGGCGATGTGCCCGAGGTCAGCATGAGGAGAAAGGGGCCTCTTATGAGGCTCTCTGAGAAGGTGTGGACGAAGCAGTCATCGGCGATAAGAATCGCCATAGTGTCCCTTGCCCTTGCTGGTCTGTGTGGCGCGGTCTATTACTATAACTATTTCACGATAAACGTGTATCAGGCAATGATGGAAAAGGCGCACATAGAGGCGCAACTGCAAAGGCGGGCAGACCTTATCCCGAACCTCATCAGCAGCGCCAACAACTATATGAACTACGAAAAGATGTTGTTTGGCCATGTGGCGGAGGTAAGGAGCGCGGTTAAGACGTTGGAGCTTCAGGCACTTGAGAAATCGGCAAAGGCAGCGGGTTCATCAGGGGATGCGGCGGGCAAGGCCGACGCCCTTTCAGACAGCAAGGCCCTGCTTTCGAAGTTTCAGGCGGTTGCCGAGGCATACCCCGCGCTGAAGGCCTCAGAGGCGTATAACACGCTGATGAGGGAACTTTCAGACACGGAGACGAAGATAGCCGAAAGCCGTATCAGCTATAACAGGATAGCGAATTTCTACAACTCCAGATTGAAGATGTTCCCTGGGAATGTCTATAACGTGATTTTCAGATTCGAGCCGTTGCCGGTATCCGGCGCGATAGCAGGCGCTGGGAAGGCGCCGCAGGTACACTAAATGAAATCTGAACGAGGTTGAAATATGTTATCGAACGAACTGATAAGTAAGGCTATGAGCCTTGGGGCAAACGAAAAGAACGCGTTTCTGGAGAAGCTCCTTGTGGCTGTGGGGAGTCTGGAGGATACCGTTACCTCAAGAAAGCCCATATCTGAGAGCCTGATGGCGCAGTCGCGCGCGGCAACGGATGAGATTAAGAAGATTCTCAACGACAATGTCCAGCGCATTGAGAAGAAAAACGTGGAGTTAAGAAAGAAGATCAACGACATTATGAAAGATACCAGCAAGCTGGACGAGCTAAATGACTCGATGAAAAAGCTCAGCGGTGAGCATCAAATATTGAAGGCCGCCTACGAACGTGTGTTGAAAGAAAAGAACGATGCCGACGAGAGGCTCTCCGTCATTCAACAGCAATGGGAAACCTTTATGCGGGGTGTTTAACCATGCCGATACTTGCCAACATTGATAAAACAGCCGACCCGCGCCTGTCCCCGGACAACATAGTCCTCACAGGCGAGATAACAGAGCTGCGGGACAAGCACGCGAGGTTCTCTAAAGAACTCAAAGAGTTAGCCGGAGCGCTTGCCCTTGCCAATACGCAACTCACTGAGGGCACTGACAGGATTCGTTTATTTAACGTAGAGATGGCAGTGCACGAGAAAGAGATGAAGGAGATGCAGGGGCACATCTTTGCGCTGAAAAAGAGACGCGCTATGGCTGGCACCGCGGGCGGCGTTGAACAGGAGTTCAACAGGCAGGAGAATATTTTAAGAACCCTCGGCGCAAAGCAAAGGGAATTGAATAAACTCCTCCTTGAGGTGGAATCCAACACAAAGCTGTATGAGCAGACCCTTGCCGATAAGTTGGCGGTGGTGGAGAGGTTGTCGCTGACAATCGCGGACATGCAGCCCAGGAGGAAGGCACTCGTTGAGGAGGTCGCCGTGCTTGAGGGCGTGGCGAAGATATTTATTGAGGCTGAGCAGCTATCTGGAGAACTCGACACGTTGACAGCCGCTGTGAAGCAGCACACAAATGAGCTTAACGGCCTTAAGGCCTTTACCGATGAATGTTACATTAATGGCAATTTAACCCTAAAATGCACAGAAGAGCTTAACGTCCTTCTTAATAACTTTATCAAGGCATGTTCCCATGATGGCAACATACCCCAAATATGCAAAAACGAACTTAATGTGCTTAAGGCCTTTGTTGCGGAGTTTGAACCCGAAGCCACGAGTCTTGATGCCCAGGTTAGAGAGTTTGAGCAAAAGATAGACGCCCTGGAACATGAAATGGGACGAGAGAATAGAGAGCTTACAGCCCAAAAGGCATCATTAATAGAGATGGTCGAGCGTCTGGAAGAGCAGGATGGGGCGTTGAGCCTTGAGACTGCCAAGTTGCAAAGGGAGCTTGACAAACAAACCGAAATACTTAAAGACCGCAAGGCCGTAAACGAGACAAACAGGGCAAACGCCCCCGCGCTTGAGAAAGAACTCCTGGCGTGTAACGAGAAGATTGCCGAGGCCAGGGTAAATCTGACTAAACATGGGGAATCGAAAAGGAAAAAGGACTTGGAGCTGGAGAATTTCGAAAAGGCCCTTGCCACTAAGCTCAGGCTCGAAAGCGAACTGATGTATATAGAAGAGGGCACAGCGGCCCTCGGTGAAATTGCGAGGTCGGCCACATGAATAAATTGATGGATGAGCAGACGACTTATACAAAGCAGGACATGGTCAGGCTGATTAACGAGGTTGGCACAAACCTTGTCCTGAAAAAAGACAAGATTTCGTTAGAGACGGATATTCAGAGAAAGCAGCAGGAAATAGAATATAAAAAGGAATACTTCGAACGGGTACAGAAAAAATTGGCAGAGCTGAAATCTGTCCTCTGTAATATGGAGGACCGCTCAAGAGAGATTAAGAACCAGATTGCTCAGTTTAAGGCTGAAAAAGACGCCGCCATAAAAGAACTTGACCAAATCCTTGACTTAGAAAAGAAGGCCGCAGTCCTGCAGCAAAGGAACTCCGACATAGACACACTTACAGAAAGAGTAAGGGCGCTTGAGCTAAAGATAAACAGGCTGACCCCTGAGTATGAGGAAAAATTAAGAGAAAAAGAAAGGCTTGACCGTGAACTGACTCAAAAAGAGGATTCTTATCGCTCTCTGAACGCCGAATACGAATCGCTGGTAAACCGCAGAGAACATCTATTTACAAAAATTCCCTCAAGAGACAGGCTTGCGGACAAGAAAAGTGAGGCTGAACTCTACATCGTAGAAACTACCGCCATGATTAACCGGGCAAAGGGAGAACTTAAATTCCTTGAGAACGAATTGCCGACATTAAGAACAAACGCAGATATGCTGAGAAGAAAAAAAGAAACCCTGACAGCGTTCATAGACAACCTTCAGGTCAGAATATCCGCGCTCACCTCCGCGGAAAGCAAGGAAGACCTTCTCTCAGAAATAGAAAACCTTACGGCGAAAAGAGATACGTTGACAGCCACGGTTGACGGTCACAAAAAGAAGCTTTCCGAACTCACAAGCGCTGTGGCAGCGGCAGAAAGTTCTATAAAGGACGAAGAGGATTTCTCCGCGCATTGCGCAAGGCTAAATGATGGGCTTGATGAGGGGAAGGCCGAAATCGAAGACCTGGACAATCAATTACAGTGCATGATGCTGGACGAGGAGGCCGACGAAAAACTCATAGAGGTGCTAGGCCCGATAAACGAATACGCCGGAAGCATAAACGCTATATTGGCCAAGCTCTCGCAGGAGTATAAGACCGCCGTAGAGAAACTGGCACTTGCCATAGTGAACGAGATACGATGAGACAGACGATGTTCAGGCGTGTTTGCCTTGCCTTAGCCCTTGCGGGGGCGGCGGCGCTTTTGGGCGGCTGCGCGTTTGTGCGCCCAGACGCTCAACACGACATGATACAGGGGTTTTTCGGCGTCGTTCCCGTTGTGCTGACGGGGGTATTTGTGGGTCTTGTCGGCACGCTGGTAGGGGCTGGAGGCGGGTTTATTCTCGTACCTATACTATTAATTATGTATGGATTTACGCCGCAGCACGCGATAGGGACCTCCACAGCGGTGGTGTTTTTGAACGCGCTTTCGGGTACGTTTGCTTATATGTCGCAGGAGAGGATAGATTACGGGCTTGGGGTGAAGTTTTCGGTAGTGGCCGTACCGGGTGTGGTGATTGGGGCAATTCTCTCGCAGCAGTTTAACATGGTGGTGTTTTCTGTTATATTTGCCCTGCTTTTGATGGCCGTCACTTATACGCTTGTCTTTGTAGATGAGTTTTGTCTTGTCTGCTCGAAATCGCAAACAGAGCCGACTACGCGCGTGGTTTATGACTCAACAGGAGAGACGCACACGTACAGCCCGGATATGGCGGTGGGATTTGGTGGGAGTTTTCTGGTGGGTATCCTCTCAGGGCTTTTGGGGGTAGGGGGCGGCCTGATGCACGTGCCGCTGATGAATTTCATCGGCATTCCAATTCATATAGCCGCGGCAACGTCGCATTTTATCATCGTTATTACGAGTTTCTTTGGCGTGATGATATTTGCGGGGCTAAAGACCATAGACCTCGATTATACGGTATTTCTTGGGATTGGCACGATACTTGGCGCATACTATGGCGCAAGGCTCGCCATGGCCGTTGACTCTGAGGTTATAAAAAAGGTTATCGCGGTATTATTGCTTATTGTTTCGGTAAAACTGATTTTGGGTATAATCTAAAATATAGCATTTCAGGAGGGATTAAACATGGAAGAGGAAAAAAGAAAAGGTTTATGGGGTGGTGTGGCAAGGGCGCTTAACGCTACCGGTGCCGCGACGCTTAAATCATTTGACTATACGGTGGACTTGTTTACTAAGACGGCCAACGCCGTAAAGAAGGCAACGCCAGGCATAGTGGATTCGACCGTTGATTTGTCTAAGAAGACCGCTGATTTAATTGTCGGCGGCATTGCGAAGATGGGTGAATACACAATGCGGATTGATTTCAGCGCGGTCAGGCAGGGCGCAATGAACTTCGCCGCGGGAAAAGATGAGCTTAGAGATAAGATAACTGAGTATGAGGGAAAGATAAAGAACCTCTACTTTGAAATTGGGAAGGAGGGTGCCTCGGCTGACAAACTTGAATCCGACAAGGTCAGAAACATGATAGAGGAGGTCAGGGAGTTTGAGAAGGAGATACAAAGGCTGAGGGGCAGAATCTTAGAACTGGAAGAGACAGGCAGAGAGGAAGGTCTGAGGAAATCTGAGGCCAGACGAGAGCCTAAACTTGCGAAGAAGAAACAAAAATTGACCGAGGCCCAGATTGATTCCCAGCTCAAATCGGCCATCGAAAAGGCGCTGAAACACGGCAAGTTTGAGACCGACAGCGACAAGGCCATATTCAATAAGATAGCCAACGACCTGCTTGACATGGAAATGGATGTAAAGATACTTGCCGCTACCGAACTTGGCAAAATGGGCAACAAGGCGGCCGTTGATGTGCTGCTTGACGCCGTAAAATATGGCAACCACTATCTGACCGCCGAGGTGATTAATTCCCTGATAAACATAGGAGACGCTAAGGCCGTTGGACTATGTAAGGAAATGTCCACCGGCGCAAACCATAAGGTACGCGTAAACAGCCTTAGGGGGCTGTATAAACTCGGCAAGGACGATGAGATAATCCCCTATCTCATGGACGCACTGAAGGATGAGCACGCCGAGGTACGCCGCCAGGCGGTTACGTTTTTGGGCTGGAAGGACATCTCTGAGGCGGTGCCGGGTCTGATTCAGAGCCTCCAGGACAAGGATGATTTGGTCAGGAAGGCGGCCGTGTCGGCCCTTGCCAATATTAAGGACGCCTCCGCCGTGCTGCCGCTTATAAGGACACTGGCAGACGAGGCCATTGAAATAAGACAGAAATCCCTTGAGGCCATAAAGATGATTACAGCAAAGGAGATAGTCTTCAACATAGAGCTTACCGGAGATGCGCTGGCCACCGCCGTTAACGAGTTGAAAGACTGGTGGCAAAGGGAGAGGATGCTTGGAATTGGGGACGCCGTGGTTGAGCAGTATGCTGGCGTTGGTGTGTCTGCCGCCCCGGCTGAGGCGGTTGAGAAATATGAGGTGAAGCCACCTGAGTCATCCGGGCCATCCTATGAGCAATCTGAGGCGCCTCATACAGAAGACACCGCACTACCGGAGGTGGACGAACCTGCCGCCGCTTCTGAGGTGTCAGACCTTGCCGCTGAACTGGCTGACTCTGATGTGGACGCCGAGTCGGCAGCCGAGGCAGGCGTGCCTGCCAATATCAATAAACCAACATCATCAGAACTCAAGAGGATGTCAAAGGCGGAGCTTATCTCAATGTGTGAGGGACTGGGCGTGGAGTGTGATGATACCTTTACAAAGGCTGAGCTTATAAACCTCCTGAATGTGTAATGCGAGGTATATGAGATATGAATGAACTCAATCAATCAACTGATACGCCGTTTGAGGTCGGCCGGGAGGTTATTACGGAGACGCAGAGGGACTCTATGATGGAGCGGGTAGGGGAGAACAAGGAGGAGCTGCGCGCCCACAGGGACAGGCTCCTCTCTGAGAAAAATGGCCTCGAAAGCGACATAGAAGCCCTTGAAGCAGAAAATCACAAGCTGCAAAGGCAGATAAAGGAGTTGGAGATTCAACTGTTTGAAAAGAACAAGAAGATAGCGAAACTCTCCGATTCGGCGACAGATTTGAGGCGGGCGCTGTTAAAGCCAATCGCCGACGAAAGCGGCCTGATTGCCGAGATAGACTTCCTTGAAGCGGAAAAGGTCGGCCTTGTCAATACCTATAACAGGATATCAGAGGAGCTTAGTGGCCATATCTCTAACCTCGGCAATACGATATTAGGGATAGATTTCACAAAGGGCGAGATAGCCGCGCTGAAGAACAAGGTAACGATGATTGAATATGAGGTCCCTCAGAAGTTTGATGAGCTGGACTATCTGATAGAGAAAATCGAATGGACATCTAAGGCATTAGCGAATCTGTTTAGCGCTATGAAGGCGGTTGAAAAAACAACTAAGTTATCTTACTACAAGAAGGGGTAACCATGGAGAATATGAACGAATTCGAGATACAGGACATGTCCTTAGTAACACCCGGTGAGGCTGTTGGCGGTGGGGCCGCAGCGTCATGGGCGTTGTCCAGCACGCTGCCCGAAATACGGGGTGTTGAGCTGTTAAGAGACGCAAGCGGCACAGTTGACGTGGGAAAGACCATAAGGGATATGTTTCTCTGTATTCAAAACATGGAGAAACAGCTTAACGATGTACTTTCCATAAATGCCTCGCTGGAGCGTGACGTTAAATCCTCAAGGGAGTTGATAACGAACCTGAGGACAGAAAAACAGGACCTCCAAAGGACAATCGAGACTATAAACCGTGAAATTCCGTCAAAAAGGGAACTTCAGGCGGAGATAGAACACCTGATTGAAGAACGAAACAGTTCGCAGTCATACGTAGTTGACATGAAGGCGCTGTCTGATAAGACCAAATACGAGGCGCAGGTATATAAGGGCCGGATTGAAGAGCTGCAGGAAGAGAAGGCAGACCTGCTCAGGGATATAAGCTATCTGGAGACAAAAATCAGCGCCGCCCTGAAAAAGATAAATGCCTATGCGAAGGAAATAAATATCCTCAAAGGCGAGAGGCATATCCACAGGGAGAAAATCGCAAGATTAGAAAAGGGTTACAGAGACTGCGTACAGGAGCGGGACAGTCTGATAAGCAGGACTATCGAATAGCCCCCCGCGCGCGTCGTTGCCGGTGTGGTGGTGGCGCGCCGCACCGGCGTGCCTTTACACATAAATGATTTAGTGTCCACTATTGACATCACAGCTCACATCCAGCATTTGAGATAATAACTCCTCATCTCCCATTGCTAATGATAATATATCTCATCGTCAAAATGGAATTACAAATTTATGTCTTGGTTCAGCGTTAATATGATATATCTCATTGTACGCATTGCTATCATACTGTTAGACTATATTAAGTAGTAAAATCTTACGGAGGTATATAGTGGCAGAGGTATTGGATCTGAAGAAGGTAATAAAGTTCTATCCCGACAAAATATCGCGGGAGATGTTGTCTGACAAGCCGGAGATGAGGGTAGCGCTGATGTGTCTGGAGGCGGGGCAGGAGCTGAAACCTCATACGGCGCCCCTGAGGCTTATGATGTACTGCGTAGAAGGACGCGGCGTATTTACAGTTGGGGATGAGGAGATTGAGGCTGATGGCAAGACCGCAATCCTCTGTGACCCGATGGTTCCACACGGTTTTAAGGCGTCGCTGGGAGAGCGCCTGGTAGTAATGGCGGTAGTAACACCAGTAGATTAAGCATACTGTTGATAAAGCATGTGGAAAATACGGGGTGAAGGGGGGGTTACCCCCCCTTCGTCGTTAATCCTGCCGTATTATTTCTGGTCTAAAAATCCCTGCCTGACGATACTATATTGCCCTGTCTCAGTATCAACGTCATAAATGTCGAAGTTGTCCTGAAGGGAAAACCCTGGTTCATGCACCGCGAAATTTAATGAAAGTGAGCCATTCTCTCCACTGGACACCCTGTGAAACACACCGGGCGGCCATGAGAGTACAGCGGGGGCCTCTACAACCAGTTCGCCGTTGTGCCTGACCCACTCAGCCGTTACTTCTATTGTTTCTACTTTTCCATGTGTTGGGGTATATAGCTCTGTAATCCTGGAGCCGAGGAATACGAGAAGATTATCAGTCTGAGCCTTATGATAGTACCAATAGCGCGCTGTATCACCTTTTATTGTTGGTGAAACGGCGTTTGGGCCGTGCTCAACCCTATCTACCGAGTCTATGCGAGATATTTTATTTTCTGGAAGAACGTGGAATCTTACGCTCGGTGTATTTCTGAACTCCAGCAACGGTATTACTACAAACAAGCCATCCACAGATAGTTTTTTCAAGTGGCACATCCTTTTGTTTTAGTTGTCCTGATCATTGATGAGACATGAAGAAACAAAATGGCCATACCCCAAAACAAAGGGGTATGGCCTGATTAGAGTATTAAATGAAAAGTGGAGCCAAGACCAACGTAACCGTTGACAGTAATTTTATCAACACATGCAGAGACGGGCCGGCAGTATCCTTAAATGGATCGCCCACCGTATCACCAACCACGGCTGCTTTGTGGGTGTCTGAACCCTTGCCGCCCAGTTGCCCTGTCTCGATGTATTTCTTCGCGTTATCCCACGCGCCACCGCCGTTATTTAAGAACGTGGCCATGAGTATTCCGGCTATTGTTCCAACCATCAGCATAGCGGCAACTGCCTCAGCACCCGCTCCTAATTGCTTAAACAACACACCGACTGCGATAGGCGACAACACTGCCACCAAACCAGGCACTACCATCTCCTTAAGCGCGCCCTTAGTGACTATGTCAACACAACGGCCATAGTCAGGCTTTGAAGTTCCGGCAAGTATGCCAGGATTTTCTTTAAACTGATCCCTGACGTCCCATATAACGTAGTACGCCGCCTTTCCAACCGCCCTGATGGCCAGTGCTGAAAAGATAAACACTAACGCCGCACCAAGCAACGCACCGACAAACACGACAGGCTGCGCCAAATCTACGCTCTTAATAGGATGACCGTAGTTTTCAACTTCGTCAAGGTATGCCCTGAACAGCAGGAACGATGCCAGAGCCGCGGAGGCGATTGCGTATCCCTTGGTCAGCGCCTTTGTGGTATTGCCCGCGGCGTCTAACCTGTCAGTTCTGTCCCTGACATCTTTGGGTTGCTCAGTCATTTCGATAATTCCACCGGCGTTGTCTGAGATAGGGCCGAAGGTATCCATTGCCAATATATAAGCGGCCGGTCCAAGCATTCCCATTGTCGCAACAGCGGTGCCAAATATGCCGGCATTTGGGAATCCAGAGGCCTGGCCCAAATAATAGGCGGCCAGTATGGATATTGATATGACTATCGCCGAAGGGGCGGTACACTCCAAGCCCATAGCAATACCGGTGATGATGTTGGTCGCCGGCCCTGTCTGTGAGGCGTTGGCTATTTCCCTGACCGGCCTGAACCTGTACTCTGTGTAGTACTCAGTGATATAAATAAACCCGATGCTCGTTGCTACTCCGACAACACCGGCTAAAAACAAGTAAAACCACCCATTAGGGGCAGAGGGATGGACAAACAGCCACTTGCTGGCGATAAACAACCCAATAACCGTAAAAAACACGGTTATAAAATATCCCCTGTTTAATCCGTGCATAGGGTCCTCGCCATCCTTTACCTTGACCGTCAAAACCCCGATGATAGAAGCGATTATCCCAAATGCCCTCGCCAGAAGCGGGAACAACATGACGCCTATTATCCAAACAGGGTCCTGAGTCACGGTCTTTGCCATAACACCGGCAAGTATCATCGCCCCGATATTCTCCGCCGCGGTTGACTCAAACAAGTCAGCGCCACGTCCTGCGCAGTCGCCGACATTATCACCAACAAGGTCGGCTATAACGGCGGGGTTGCGAGGGTCGTCCTCTGGAATTCCGGCCTCTACCTTGCCGACAAGGTCAGCGCCAACATCCGCCGCCTTCGTGTAGATACCGCCTCCAAGCTGTGCAAACAGGGCCACAAATGATGCCCCAAACCCGTATCCTACTATCATAAATGGAATCTTTGTAGCCTCAACTCCACTAAAAACCTTGACCAGCATGTAAAGTCCCGCTACACCTAAAAGGCTCATCGAGACAACCATCAGCCCCGAAACCGCCCCGCCGCGAATGGCTATGCGCAGCGCGTCGTTTACGCTGTTTACCGCAGCCGCCGCAGTCCTTATATTACTTCTAATGCTGACCCACATGCCGATAAAACCTGCAAAGAGAGAACAAGCCGCCCCAAACACAAAAGAAAGCGTTATCCACATGGCCAGGGCCATTCTCGTCTCCACCGGGTCAAAGCTCTGATGCTCTCGTATCATGCCGTAACCGATGAACAGGGCTGCCGCCACCATCAGCGCCAGAATAACTATTGTCTTATACTGCCGCTTTAGAAAGGCATTAGCACCCTCTTTAATTGCATCCGATATTGCGCGCATTGCCGCCGTGCCGTCGCTCTTTGCCAAAACCCACTTGGCCAGCACCAAAGCGGCCACAAGCCCTAGTACACTGATCCCTATTATCAGAGTCAGCAATAGGTTCTCCATAAATCCATCTCCTTCGCCCGTTTATATTTGCCATACTACGTATGACCTTCAACTCTACTACGCCTTTATCGGGTACTATATACGCGCCCGACTGCGTTTGTCAAGTTCTCTTTCTTTATTTTCGTTATTCCAAAGCAAAAATGTACCAATCTCTTGCCCAAAATTGAAAGTGTGTATATTTCCATTATTGAAACAAACTCGTAAATTGAAACGTATCTGAGTCGAACATGCCCTTGTCGCTGAGCTTTAGATGGGGAATTACAAGGAGCGCCATAAATGACAACATCATAAACGGGGCGCTCAGCGAAGAACCAAGTCTTATGGCAAATTCATTCAGCTCCGCATATCGCCGTGCAACCTCAAGGCCGTCATCGGTACTCATCAGGCCCGCAACCGGCAGAGGCAGAATCTTCTTTTCATCTTTGGATATAGCGGAAATCCCTCCCCTGTGTTCAATAATCAGATTCACCGCCTCACAAAGGTAGTAATCTGTGACGCCGACGGCTATGATGTTGTGAGAATCGTGTGAAATGGACGAGGCAAGAGCGCCGTCGTTCAACCCGAAATTATGTATGAATCCTACGGCGGGCGGGGTTTCTTTCTCATAACGATTGACAACGGCGATCTTTAGTATGTCATCATCAACGTTGGATACCAGATTTCCATTTGAGACCTTTGCCTTCCCATGCCGCTTGTCTGTAATCAACTGCCCGTTGAGCGCGCCTATCACTTTTAGTGTGCTATCGGACTTAGGGACAAAGAAATCACTGTCGCTCTTTGGGGCGGCGTTAAAATTATTCACATGCCTGTAAGGCGTGTGGGCAATCAGTGGGGTGCCGTTTTCGGCAACGAGTCGGCCATTGACATACGTCTTTAGTATATTAAAACTCTCAAGGCCGTCAACCACGGCAAAATCGGCACAATCACCTACCCGCAAAAGTCCGACATCAAGTCTATAGTGAAGCACGGGATTAACACACGCACATCGAAGCACCTTCATTATGTCATGCCCTGCGTCTATCGCCAGCTTGACCATGAGATTTATATGTCCTCTGACAAGGTCGTCGGGGTGGATGTCGTCGGTACAAAACATTACGTTGTGCCAATGCCCTGCGATAAGCGGCGCAAGGGCAATAAAATTCCTTGCCGCTGAGCCTTCTCTTATCAGGATTTTCATGCCGTAGGAGATTTTCTCCAGCGCCTCCTCAAGGCTGACACATTCGTGGTCTGTGGAAATCCCCATTTTAACGTATGCCTCACATTGGCCGCCTCTGAGGGCAGGGGCGTGGCCGTCAATGGGCTTGCCGTACTTTTGAGCGGCGCGGATTTTAGCCATTACGCCGGGGTCGCCGTTGATGGCGCCGGGGTAGTTCATCATCTCGCTTAGATATTTTATTTCATCCCGTTTTAACAAGGCTTCAATCGCCGTGGCGTCAACAGAGGCTCCGGCTGTCTCAAATCCGGTTGCAGGAACACAGGAAGGCGCGCCTAAGAAGAATTTAAATGGCACTGTACCGGCGTTTTCTATCATATAGTCAATGCCTTCGGTGCCCAGTACGTTTGCAATCTCATGGGGGTCGCAGACGGCTGCCACAGTGCCGTGAGCTACGGCCATACGGGCAAACTCCGCCGGTACCAGCATAGAACTTTCCACATGAACATGGGCATCTACAAGGCCGGGGATTATAAATATGGCGTAAGATTTATTTTTTTTTGTTATGGCGGCAATCTTTCCCTCTGATATTTCAATTTCCGCGGCGTATATGGCAGAGTTCAGGACATCTACACACATGCCCTCAATAGAAAAATCAGACCCCATGCCTTTCGTCTCTGATGACCACAGTGTTCTTGCCAACCCATTTGGCCTCATAGAGGGCGCTGTCGGTCTTTGCAAGCAGCTCCGCGGATGAGACATCCTCGTCCTTATTATAATCGGCAAGCCCCACGCTGACGGTCATTTTAATTGACAGGCCGTCCTGTTCAAAGGCCGGGTTCTCTATGTTCTTCCTTATCCTCTCGGCCACAATATGGCCGCGCAACACATCGGTATCAGGCAAGATAACCGCGAACTCCTCGCCGCCGTACCTGAAGGCGATGTCGCTTTCCCTGATGGAATCCCTTATGCGTTGCGCCGTGGCCTCAAGCACGAAGTCCCCTACTATGTGTCCATAGCTGTCGTTTACGGCTCTGAAATCATCTAAATCTATCATCAGAAGGGCAATGCCCTTTCCCGACTTTTCCGCGGCTGTCAGTTCCTTCTCTATGGTATAGCTGAAATGGCGCTTTGTGTATAAACGCGTAAGCTCGTCAGTTATGGCCATCGCATAGAGGTGTGAGTTCTCAAAGGCAATGGCAATATGCCCGGACAACGCCCGCAACAACTCAACCTTTTTGATTTTAAACGGGGCAGATGTCCTTTTGGCGTTAATCAGCGCAAGAGGCTCACCAGACTTCGATATGTTTAAATAAATGTCACCCTTGTCACGCGACAATATAAAGCTGTTTAACTTCCCCTCTATCCACAGATTTATCATGCCTATAAGCGGGTCGTCGGCCTCGACTTTTCTTCGGACGATTCCATCGGATGCCACATGTTTTGTAAAAACGCTGTACTTGCCGCTCCTCTTTGGCATAACAACAGATACCTCCCCGGCCATCAGGCAATCGCTGAAGATGTCCACGACTATTTTTCTCAGTTCCTCAATGTTGATGGTCTTGCTGAGCTTTTCAACCATCGCATAGAGGAGATTGACCTCTTCGCTCTGACTGATTATTTCAGCGATATATTTATTAATCTTTACAGATAGAAGCGGGATAAGCAGCAAAAGACCACACAGGCAGGAGCCAATTATAAGCGCCTCCATTTTCATAGTAATCAGGGAGGAGCGCTCAAGCGTCAGGTCAACGATGAGCTTGCCATTTATTGCCGCGGAGCCGTGGCAGCCATAACACTGTGGTTCGTTAGGAATAACAGAGAGATTTCGAAGGACATTCACACCGTTTTTGTTCTTCACCGCCATCGTGTATTGGCGGGGTAGGTGGGTGTCTTTGGCCTTGTGGCATCCGAGGCAAATGGCCTCCTTTTCTGAAACTATCTTGCCAACATCGCCCTGTTCGGTGCAATACGCCGCCACGCCCCTGTTGTTTAAGATCATAATGGATGAGACGGCACCCTTGTTGTTTACAATTTGCTCTATAGCCTGCCTGAGATAAGGAGATCTTGTCAGCATTAAGTGTCTTAAACTTGACTCAACAACAGAACTTAATTCCTGAACATTGCCCTTTGTATCTTCAAAGCAGGCATTTCTTACCAGAAGGACGACGATAGACCCCAATAAAATAAAATAAACACTAAGAAACCCCATAAGCCCGAAAAGTATCTTCTTTTTCAGGCCGCGTGTCCAATCCGATTCTATTTTGTTGTGTGTCTCTGCCAAAATATTATTATCTCAAGCACCCAGTAGGACAACTCGTCAAAACGTTAATAAACGCACGGCGGCCCGACATCTTCGCAAATCATAAAGACGGGTACACCCCCCGGGCTAAGTCGCAGCCGTCCCGCCCAATCCCTTCATCAGGTCGGCAACCCTTGAATTGTTGAAGACAAGCGAGCCAATGGCCATGTTTGGATTTTGCACGATTCTCATCCTTGCCTGCCCGGCAGAATCTAACGCCTCAGTTTCATTAGTTATTGTCGTAGTAGTGTTCGGATTGGGGGCTTTGGCATTGCTTATCCCCACTGTGTAAGCCCCGGTGTCGGCTTTTTCGTTTTCAGGAGGTTTTGATCCACGTTTACCCTTTACTGTCTTCCCGCTGGTATTTAAACCCTCAGCGGCGGCAGTTATCTGAACACCCGCGGGGACCCGCCCTATCGCCATAACAATTCCCCCTTCATTGAAAACGCCCCACTCATAGGCAACACCCCCTTTGATAATATTTGCCCGACATACACAAATATACCACAACATCAAAAAATAATCAACTTTTCAGGGGCGGCAATTCCCGGCCAGCAGTAAAAAAACGTCTACTCATCAGGCAACAGCCCCAAAGATTACAACAGAGGCACTGAACACTAAAAAAGGCGGGGACCCGCCTTTTCCTTCAGAGTCTTTTTGTCGCCTAGTTATGGTTAGACAAAAGCACCTGTGTGAATAAACTTTGAGTCGTGTCATAGTACGTGCAAAGGTAGTGTCCTGTGGTTATAGCGGCCGTATAAACAGTGTACTTTAATGTTCCACCGCTTAAATAAATATCGTTTGTTGAGTTGTCTAAAAACGTACACAACATTCTTTCTGTCGATGAGTTTGTGGATGTTGCTGGTACTGAATACCAGTCACAGCTCTTAAGCAATCCGCAGTACCAGCCGTTTTGTGTCGCCTCAGCCGGGTGAAGCGCGCCTGAACCTGCTCTGCCCGCGAAATCCCCCTCGGCAAAAGCTACTCCACACAATACAATTAACGTCAGTACAAGTGCAATACCCTTCATACCTTCTCCTCCTGTTATCCTAACCCGTCTTTGCCTTCTAAAATAAAAGGCGCTCACTACCCATGGCAATACTACAACACACCCGTGTCTTCTATTTCTATTTGTTTGGGCGCAGAAGCAGGGCAATCGCATTAGAAAAATAAAGCAAAAGATACCTATGCAATCACTCCGGCTTTGTCCCTTGCCGTCATTCCGGCTTGCAGACTGTGTCATAATAGTAGGCCAGCCCCCCCTTTTTTTT